>NZ_BCBP01000030.1:0-108615 GCF_001753955.1 Pseudomonas sp. NBRC 111139 | reverse complement strand
CACCGCTGTGACCGACGAACCAGGTACGGGAACGCCGGGCACCGGCAACCAGGGTGACGTCACCACCGTTGGTATTACCGGCACGTCTTCTCTGACCGAAGGTGAAACCGGCCAGTACACGCTGATCCTGAGCAACGCGTCCAAGTCCGAAGTCACTATCACCCTTAGCTACAGCGGTACCGCCAAAAACGGTGATGACTTCACCGGTGTTGCGACCGTGAAGATTCCGGCCAACAGCACAGGCACGACGTTCAACATCGCTACCCTCGATGACAAACTGGTCGAAGGTACCGAGAACTTCGTCGTGAAGATCGAAGCCGCCACGGGTGGTAACTTCGAGAACCTGCAGGTTGATAGCAGCAAATCGAGCGTGACGACCACCATTCTCGACAATGACCACCTGCCGGTTTCGCCTGGCGGCGCAGTATTTGGCGTGGAGGACACCGATTACGTGTTTGCCTGGAGTGATTTCAAAGTCACTGATGCCGATGGCAACACTAACCTGTCTGTGACCATTACCTCGCTCCCGGCCGCTGGCAACTTGCAGTTCTTCAACGGTACTGCATGGGTAAATGTGGCCGTTGGCCAGGTGGTCAGCCAGGCTGATATCACTGCCAAGAACCTGAAGTTCGTTCCGGCCCTCAACCAGTCGGGTGCGGACAACTACGGTGGTAATGGCGTGGGTAACCAGAAGGCTGACTACGCCCAGTTCAAGTTCAAGCCGAACGATGGCACCAACTTGGGCAGCGAAGTGACCATGAAGGTCGATATCAGCCCGGTTGCCGACAAACCGACCCTGAGCTTCGGCAGCGCCGATATCGAGTCCAAAGGGCTGACCAAGGAAGTCTGGACCAGCCTCAAAGGCCTGGGTACTGGCGGCAACGGCATTACCGGCGAGGATCTGAAGACGGTCTTTGCCAACTCCGGTAGCGCGAACTCCAGCAGCACCACAACCAACGTGCAGTCCGATGGCAGCGTCACCGCTGGCACCGGTTCGAAAACGTCGGGCCTGATCTACCTGGAAGCCGGCAAGGTCTATACCTTCAGTGGTTTGGCCGACGACAGCTTCGTGGTCACCATCGGTGGCAAGACTGTAGTCACGGCCACCTGGGGAGCCGGTGGCGGGGTGTCGGGTACCTTTACCCCAAATACCAGCGGCTACTACCCGATCGAGGTCTACCATGCCAACCAGTCGGGTCCAGGCAGCTATGACCTGAACATCCAGGTAGGCTCCGGTGCCGTTACCGACCTGAGCAGCTCGAACGTCAAGATGTACCAGAACGTTACCGAGATGGCGAACGCAGGCCTGGGCGTGTCCGACCTGCACACCGTGAATGGTCAGAGCTACTACGACGGCTACAAGCTCAACGAAGGGCCTGAGGGTGGCTCGGTGAAACTGGTCGGTATTTCCACCGCCCTGACCGACACTGATGGCTCCGAAAGCCTGAACGTGACACTCAGCGGTATCCCGAAAGGTACCGTATTGAGCGATGGTGCAGGCCACACGGTCACGGTTGGTACTGCCCCGGTCGATGTGACAGGCTGGAAACTCAGCAGCCTGACGCTGACCCCGCCGGCCTATTACAAAGGCTCGTTCGACATCACGGTTACCTCGACTGCCACCGAAAGCCTGGGCGGCTCGGCCATCACCACCGGCAATATCCCGGTGACGGTGTACGCTGCGACCTACAAGGCCAGTGTAGGTACCTCGGGCAATGACACGATGACCGGTAGTGAAGGCAACGACATCATCGTCGCTGACGTATCCGGGCTGAACGTGGTTCAGGGCAAGAACTACAACATCGCCTTCATGGTCGACAGCTCGGGCAGTATGAGCGACAAGTCGATTGCCGACGCCAAGACGCAGTTGGCCTCGGTGTTCAACACGCTCAAGGCCAGCCTGGGCTCGGACACCTCGGGTACCGTAAACATCTTCCTGGTCGACTTCGATACCCAGGTAAACAAGAACGTGGCAGTGAACCTTGCCGACCCGGATGCTTTGAGCAAGTTGCAGGCGGTATTGAACTCGATGGTGGGCGGCTACTACGGTGGCGGTACCAACTATGAAGACGCGTTCAAGACCACGTCCAACTTCTTCAACAGCACCATGGCCACCGGCAACAAAGGTGCGGAGAACCTGACTTACTTCATTACCGACGGTAAGCCAACCTATTATCAGAGCGGTGAGTCCACCAACCCTAGCCTGTGGAAGAATGGCAAAAGCCTGGATGATGTAGTCAACGTCAACAATTACAAGATGGGTGACACGTTCAGCGCCTGGGCCGATGCGACTCACAAGGTCGAGATCAGCAGCAATGGTGTGGTCAAAGTGCTGACCTATACCGAGAACCGCCGCGGTGAGTTGGTGCTTGACTCCACCAAGACGGTCGGCACCCTTCACGCACAAGGTGATGGTACCTATGAACTCTCCAGCCTGGACGGTACCGGCTACGCGGATTACTGGAACTACGTCTACTCGGCCGCAGGTTCTACTGAAAGTTTCGCAGTATTGGGCGGCACCAATGGCTTGAGCAAAGTCCAGGCTATCGGCCTGAACAGCGATGTCACGCTGAACGATCTGAAACCTTACGACAGTGCCGGCAAGCCACAGACCAATATCGACCCGTCCGATTTGGCCAAGGCGATTCTCGGTCACTCCGAAGCAACGGTGCCAGGTGCCGACACCATTGATAGTGGTAACGGCAACGACATCATCTTCGGTGACCTGATCACCCTCAACGGTGTCGTCAGCGAGGGTTACCAGGCCCTGCAGACGTACGTTGCACAGAAGAGCGGTGTTGAAGTCAGTGCTGTCACTACCAGCAATGTTCACCAGTACATCACCGAGCACTACACCGAGTTCGATATCTCCGGTGCCAAAGACGGCAATGACATCCTGTCGGGCGGCAATGGCAATGACATCCTCTTCGGCCAAGGTGGCAGCGACACGCTCGATGGTGGCAAAGGTAACGACATCCTGCTGGGCGGTACCGGCAATGACTCCCTGATCGGTGGCCAGGGCGACGATATCCTGATCGGTGGCAGCGGTGCCGACACCTTCGTATGGAAGGCTGGCGACATCGGTAACGACGTGATCAAGGACTTCAACAAGGCCGAGGGTGACCGTATCGACCTGAAGGACCTGCTGCAGGGCGAGAAGGGCAGCACCATCGACAACTACCTGAAGCTCACCACGGTGGAGGGTACGACCACGTTGCAAGTCAGCAGCGAAGGCAAGCTCAACGCCGAAGGTGGTATCGCCAACGCCGACGTGACCATCAAACTGGAAGGGGTGAACTGGTCCAACCAGACGATCAACTCGTTGATCAGCGGTGCCGATCCGACCATCATCATCCACAACAAGGACAGCTGACAGACCACCGGGGCCGCACAGCGGCCCCGGCTCTTTCCTGCTACCCGCCAACAGCGCATACTCTGGCGCCGGGCCTGCGCGCCCGGCGATCTTTGCCTATGCTGCTGTCTACCAACAAGGAACCAACGTGACGAGGGACATCGCCATGTTCTACGTGCAACGCAACGCCGCCGGCCAGTTGCTGCGGGTGGAAGCAGCCGCGTTTGATCAGTTCACCGAAATGCTCCCTTCAGACCATGCCGATATCCAGGAATGGTTTGCCGATGATGTCGTGGAAAACAGCCTCAACCAGCTCAAACAAAGCGACCTGGACATGATCCGCGTGCTTGAGGACCTGATCGACGTGTTGACCGCCAAGGGCGTGTTCAAGATCACCGACCTGCCCGCCGGCGCGCAGGCCAAGCTGCTCAACCGTTCCACGGCGCGCAAGGCGCTCAGCAGCCTCAATAACCTGATTGACGAAGAAGAGCAGGGCGGGCTGATCTGACTGCAGGACGCTCCCGCGAGAGTGATATTGTTATTCCTTAATGGTATTTAAAATATTGGCTTTATGACTTTATAGTCGCTTTCACTGCGTACCCGTCGACCAATCGATGCGCCGCACGACTTGAACCCACACGGGAAATCCCCGTGCGTTTCTGATCGTTGCGCGCCATTGAGGTCGCGCATTGCGTGGGAGTGAAAAATGTCAGCCGCCTTGAACGCCTTGTCGTCCATCGACAGCGCCCAGCCGCAAGTTTTTGAAGTTCGCCCCTTCTCGGGTGCCGTCGGCGCCGAGATCATAGGTCTGGACCTGGCCAAACCGGTCAGCGCCGAGGATTTCACCCGTATCCATCGCGCCCACCTCGACCACCATGTGCTGGTGTTCCGC
Organism: Pseudomonas sp. NBRC 111139; assembly: GCF_001753955.1. Lineage (NCBI taxonomy): Bacteria > Pseudomonadati > Pseudomonadota > Gammaproteobacteria > Pseudomonadales > Pseudomonadaceae > Pseudomonas > Pseudomonas sp. NBRC 111139. Next base: position 104,371 of record NZ_BCBP01000030.1, on the reverse strand, counting down.
GACCAGCGTATCAGCCCGGAACAGCAGATCGCCTTTAGCCGCCGCTTCGGTGAGTTACAGATCCATGTGCTCAAGCAGTTCTTGCTGACTGGCCACCCCGAGATCCTGATCGTTTCCAACATCATCGAAAATGGCCAGAACATCGGCCTGGGTGATGCCGGCAAGTTCTGGCATTCGGACCTGTCGTACAAAGAGCTGCCAAGCCTCGGTTCCATGCTGCATGCCCAGGAACTGCCCAGTGAAGGCGGTGACACCTTGTTCGCCGACATGCATAAAGCCTGGGACGCTGTACCTGACACCCTGCGCAAAGTGGTCGAGGGCCGCAGTGCCGCTCACTCCTATACCGCCCGTTACGCTGAAACCAAATTCGAAGGCAACTGGCGCCCGACCCTGACTGCCGAGCAACTGGCGCAGGTAAAGGAGGTCATTCACCCGGTAGTCCGCACCCACCCGGAAAACGGCCGCAAGGCCCTGTTCGTCAGTGAAGGCTTCACCACCCGCATTGTCGGCCTGCCTGATGATGAAAGCCGCGACGTGCTGCAGCAGCTGTATGCCCTTAGCGTGCTGGAGCAGAACATTTACCGCCACCAGTGGCAGCCCCATGACCTGGTGTTCTGGGACAACCGCTCGCTGATCCACTTGGCCACCGGCTGCCCCGCGCACCTGCGGCGCAAGCTGTACCGCACCACCATCCAGGGCGATGCCCCGTTCTGACGACTGAGGAAACCATCATGCGCAAATCCATCAGCCGCCTGGCGGCAAGCATCGGCCTGGGCGCAAGCCTGGTCGTCGGCAGCCTAGCCGCCCCCGCCGTGGCCCAGGCCGAAGGCAAGATCCGTATTGCCGAACAATTCGGCATCGTCTACCTGCTGCTGAACGTGGTGCGTGACCAGCACCTGATTGAGAAGCACGGCAAGGAGCAGGGCATCGACATCGAAGTCGATTGGGCGCAGCTGTCGGGTGGCTCGGCCATCAACGACGCATTGTTGTCCGGTTCGGTGGACATCGCCGGCGCCGGTGTCGGGCCGCTGTTGACCGTCTGGGACCGCACCAAGGGCCGGCAGAACGTGAAGGCCGTGGCATCGCTCGGCAACTTCCCGTACTACCTGGTCAGCAGCAACCCCAGCGTGAAGACCATCGCCGACATCTCCGACAAAGACCGTATCGCGGTTCCGGCGGTGGGTGTTTCGGTGCAGTCGCGCTTCCTGCAGTACGCCGCTGCCCAGCAGTGGGGCGACAAGGAATACAACCGCCTCGACAAATACACCTTGGCCGTGCCGCACCCGGACGCCACCGCCGCGCTGTTGGCGGGCGGCACCGAGCTGAACGGGCACTTCTCCAACCCGCCGTTCCAGGACCAGGTGCTGGCCAACAAGGACGTGCACGTGGTGCTCAACAGCTACGACCTGCTCGGCCCCAACTCGCCGACCTTGCTGTTTGCTACTGAGAAGTTCCGCAAGGACAACCCCAAGACCTACAAGGCCTTCGTCGATGCCCTGGCCGAAGCCGCAGACTTCGCCCAGAAAGACAAGGCCGCTGCCGCCGACACCTATATCCGCGTAACCAAGGCCAAGATCGACCGCGACGCGCTGATCAAGCTGATCGACAACCCGCAGTACGAATTTACCGTTACGCCCAAGAACACCTACAAGCTGGCCGATTTTCTCTATCGGGTAGGCGCCATCAAGCACAAGCCGCAATCGTGGAAGGATTACTTCTTCCAGGATGAACGCCCGCTGCAGGGGAGCTGACCGATCATGACCGCCCCATTGCCAGGCCACACGGCCAGCAACCTGAGCCGTGTTGCAGCGCCGCCTTTGCTCAAGGTGGATAACCTCAGCCTCGAATACCGTACCGCGCAACGCGTGGTGCGGGCCACCCATCAGGTCAGCTTCGAAGTCGACCGCACTGATCGTTTTGTACTGCTCGGCCCCTCCGGCTGTGGCAAGTCCACCCTGCTCAAAGCCGTGGCCGGTTTTATCCAGCCGCAAGAAGGCCAGATTCTGCTGCAGGGCCAGACAGTTCGTGGCCCAGGCCCCGACCGCATCGTGGTGTTCCAGGAGTTTGACCAGTTGCCGCCCTGGAAAACGGTGAAGCAGAACGTCATCTTTCCGCTGCTGGTGTCTGGCCAACTCAAGCGTGCGGAGGCGGAGGAGCGGGCGCTGCATTATCTGGAGAAGGTCGGTCTGGCCGCCTTTGCCGATGCTTATCCACACACGTTGTCCGGTGGTATGAAGGCACGTGTGGCAATTGCCCGGGCCTTGGCCACCCAGCCCAAGATCCTGTTGATGGATGAGCCGTTCGCCGCCCTGGATGCGCTGACCCGGCGCAAGATGCAGGAAGAGCTGTTGCTGCTGTGGGAGGAAGTGCGGTTCACCCTGTTGTTCGTCACCCACTCCATCGAAGAAGCGCTGGTAGTCGGCAACCGCATCCTGTTGTTGTCGCCCCACCCGGGGCGGGTGCGCGCCGAAGTGCACAGCCATCAATACGGCTTGGGCAGCCTGGGTGGCAGCGACTTCCAGGCCAGTGCCCGGCGTATCCACCGTTTGCTGTTCGATGAAGCCGATATCCCGGAACAGCCTGACAACCTTGGGTTCAACGATATTCGTATCGCCTACTGACAGGAGCCTCAGCCATGACCACTACACCTGTACGCCAGGAATACGAGGTGCAGCTGGAGCCCCTGCTCAGTGTGCCTGTAGAACGACAACTCCCCTTGGCCCAACGCCTGTGGCAACAAGGCTGGTTGAGAAAGGCGGTCATATTGCTGGTGATTGCTGTGCTATGGGAAGCCGTTGCCCGCTACCAGGACAATGACCTGCTACTGCCAGGTTTTCTGCAAACCGCCGCGGCGCTATGGGACGGCATGATCAGTGGCGAACTGCCCGCCAAGGTCGGTGTTTCGCTGGTAATACTGCTCAAAGGCTATGTGCTGGGTATCGTCTTGGCCTTTGGCCTGACCAGCCTGGCGGTGTCGACCCAATTGGGCCGAGACTTACTGGGCACGCTGACCTCGATGTTCAACCCGTTGCCGGCCATTGCCCTGCTGCCGCTGGCCTTGCTGTGGTTCGGGCTGGGTGACAACAGCCTGATCTTCGTGCTGGTGCATTCGGTGCTATGGGCGTTGGCGCTGAATACTTATGCCGGCTTCCTCGGTGTGTCGGAGACGCTTCGCATGGCGGGCCGCAACTATGGTCTGAAGGGCCTGCGGCTGGTATTGCACATCCTCGTGCCAGCAGCCCTGCCGTCGATCTTGTCGGGGTTGAAGATCGGCTGGGCGTTTGCCTGGCGTACCCTGATCGCCGCTGAATTGGTGTTTGGTGCCAGCAGTGGCAAAGGCGGGTTGGGTTGGTACATCTTCCAGAACCGCAACGAACTGTATACCGACAAGGTCTTTGCCGGGTTGGCGGTGGTGATCCTGATCGGTCTGCTGGTGGAAGGGCTGGTGTTCAATACGCTGGAGCGGTTGACTGTTCGGCGATGGGGGATGCAGCGCTAGCCGGTAAGCCAGTACCGGCCTTTTCGCGGCAGATTGACGCTACAATCCGCGTCTGCGGGATCTTCGTCCTTGAAAAAGGGGCGAGGCGCCGAACCGCCGCGAAAGACCCTGTACTGGCTACAAATTCTGGTACTGAGCTGCCGCATTGCTCAGAATTTTGCCAATCTCTTCCCGCAAGCCGGCAGGCTGCTCAACTACCACCCCGTCCCCATGGCTCAACAGCCACCAGCGTAATGGCCAGCCGTCACTTACCGTGCCGCGTAACCGATGCCCATGCTCCAGTGCCGTCAGCTGCATGTCGCTGCTCAACGGCGCATCCCGCAACTGCCGCGCCAGTGCATCGCTGATTCGCGCCACCAGCTCCACGCCCTCACCCTGCGATGGCTGCAACGCATCCCCTCGCAGATGTGTCAGCAAGTCGAAATTACCGCGCAATTCGCCCACGGCACTGGCCGACCAGTGCCAACCGAACGGAATGCTCTTGTCATTGCGCTCCAGCGGGAATATCAGCGAAAGCTCGTTGAGGTCACGCTCGACAGTGCGTTTGCTGACCGTGAACCCCACGTCACGCAGGCGCCAGACCAGCTCGGCGCTGGTTATGCCTGGGGAACGGCTGGGCAACTGGCGCAGCAGCGCCCACTGTCGGCTAAGGGTGGCGCGAGTGGTGGCGAACGGCAAAAGATAACGTCCTTGTCTAGGCTTGCCGCAATAGGATGGCGGCATGCGAGGGGCATGGCAATTGGCCACAGCCTGCTCAGATCAAGGAAGTCGCATTTGGTTGCCTCGTGCCGGTTCGTTCGCGACAGGTTTTGACGTGACATCACGCAGAATCACGCCTCATCACAGCCGAAGGTTGGGGTTGTGCGTCGTTCAATGAGGATGAACATGTCTGTTGCCAGCAATATCCATTCGCTACTTGCCCGCCTTCTGCCCGAGCGGGTCATCGCCCCTCCGGCTCCTGTAGGAAAGCGACAGCGGCTGTTCTCCGGTGTGGGCTTGCCCAGCCAGCGGTCGCTGCTGGTCAACCGCCTGGATGAGGCCAACGACCTGCAGGCGGTGTATGTCGACCTGCGCCGCCAGGCATTGCAAGGCAGTGTGCCAGCATTGAACGACCTCGGCTGGATCTGGCTCAACGGCAAGTACTGGCGGGCCGATACCGTGCTGGCCGGGCACCTGTTGCGCATGGCGGCCCTGCAGGGCAATGCTGCTGCCTGGTTCAACCTTGGCCAGCAGCACTACTTCGGCAAAGGCATCGACCCTTCCTATGTGCAGGCGGCGGAGTGTTACCGGCAGGCCTTCGACCGCGGCATGCTGCATGCCGCCGCCGCACTGGGTGACCTGTACGAGGAGGAGGTGTGCGACGGTGACCTGGAGTGGCAGGTTGACCTGGTGCAGGCCTACCAGTGGTTCATGCGTGGCGCCGAACAGGGCGAGGCGCGTTGTCGTTTTGAAGTGGGCTACCGGTTGATGCATGGGCTGCACGTAGAGGCCAACCTCAAGGCAGCGCTGTACTGGCTTGAGCTGGCAGCAGCGGCGGGGGTGGTGCAAGCGGCAGAGGAGCTGGCAGTGCATTTCAGCAGCCGTGATGCGGTGCGGTATCAGGAGTGGCGGGACCGGGCGGTGCAAATGGGCAGCACATTGGCCTTGACCATGAAGCTGGAAGACCAGATCCAGCCCTGAGTATTTCTCTCCAGTGCTGCACAGGGATTGCGTAGATCCCGAACCCGGTGCAGCCCCTGTGTGCGGGTTTACCCGCGAAGCGCGCCAGCACTGGCTGAAAAATGAACAACATTTCACCCCGGCTATCCGTCGCCCCCTGTTGACGACAGGGGGATGTCGGGGCGTATATTGATAGTTAGCAAACTATGAATATACTTGGTTCTCTTCATGTCCCTTGATTTCCTGCGCCTGCAAGTCAGCAGTGGTCTGGTAGTTGCTGCCCGCCACTGGCGGCGCATCTGTCATACCGCCTTGACCGGCTACGGCATTTCCGAGGCCTGCGCTGCGCCGTTGCTGATGATCGTGCGCCTGGGCGACGGCGTGCACCAGGTGGCTGTGGCCCAGGCCGCCGGCCTGGAAAGCCCGTCGCTGGTACGCCTGCTTGACCAACTGTGCAAAGCTGGCCTGGTGTGCCGCAGCGAGGACCCACTGGATCGCCGCGCCAAGGCACTGAGCCTGACTGCCGAAGGCCGTGCCCTGGCCGAAGCCATTGAAGCCGAACTGGTGCGCTTGCGCCGCGATGTGCTCGGCGGTATCGATCAGGCCGACCTGGAAGCTGCCTTGCGTGTGCTTCGTGCCTTCGAGGCTGCCGGCCTGGGCAGCGCAGGCGGGGTGGCATGAACGGTTTCTTCAGCTCTGTCCCTCCGGCCCGTGACTGGTTCTACGGCGTGCGCACCTTCGGCGCGTCCATGATTGCCCTGTACATTGCTCTGCTCATGCAACTGCCGCGTCCCTACTGGGCCATGGCGACGGTGTACATCGTCTCCAGCCCCTTCGTCGGCCCGACCAGCTCCAAGGCGTTGTACCGTGCCGTCGGCACGTTGCTCGGCGCTGGCGGGGCAATCTTCCTGGTGCCACCGCTGGTGCAGTCACCGTTGCTGCTGAGCATCGCCATTGCCCTGTGGACCGGCACCTTGCTGTTCCTTTCGCTGAACCTGCGCACGGCCAACAACTACGTGCTGATGCTGGCCGGTTATACCCTGCCGATGATTGCCTTGGCCGTGGTGGATAATCCGCTGGCAGTGTTCGATGTGGCCTCTTCTCGCGCGCAGGAAATCTGTTTGGGAATTGTCTGCGCGGCAGTCGTCGGGGCTATCTTCTGGCCACGACGGCTGGCGCCGGTGGTAGTCGGTGCCACCGGAAACTGGTTCACCGAGGCGATTCGCTACAGCGACACCTACCTGGCCCGCGATGCCAGTGCCGACAAGGTCGGCGGTATGCGCGGGGCAATGGTCACCACCTTCAACTCGCTGGAGCTGATGATCGGTCAGCTCGCCCACGAAGGTGCCGGCCCGCATACCCTGAAGAACGCCCGCGAATTGCGCGGGCGGATGATCCATCTGCTGCCGGTGATCGACGCCCTCGACGACGCACTGGTAGCCCTGGAAGGCCGCGCCCCGGCCCAGTTCGCCCAGCTTCAACCCGTGCTTGAAGCGGCTCGTGAATGGCTCAAAGGCACTGCCGACAGCGCTTCGGTAGCGCACTGGGCCACGTTGCACGAGCAGATCGGCCGCTTGCAGCCCGCTACAGCCGCCCTCGATCAGCGCGCCGAGCTGCTGTTGTCCAACGCCCTGTACCGCCTGACCGAATGGGCCGACCTGTGGCAGGACTGCTGCACCCTGCAGCACGCCCTGCGTACCGATGATGCCAAGCCTTGGCGTGCGGTGTATCGCCACTGGCGGCTGGGCCGTCTGACAGCGTTTTTTGATCGTGGCCTGATGCTGTACTCGGTAGCCTCCACGGTCCTGGCGATCGTGGTCGCCTGCGGCCTGTGGATCGGCCTGGGCTGGAACGACGGCGCCAGTGCGGTAATCCTCGCGGCAGTTGCGTGCAGCTTCTTCGCCGCCATGGACGACCCGGCACCGCAGATCTACCGGTTCTTTTTCTGGACGCTGATGTCGGTCATCTTCTCCAGTCTGTACCTGTTTTTGGTACTGCCCAACTTGCACGACTTCCCGATGCTGGTGCTGGCCTTTGCCGTGCCGTTCATCTGCATAGGCACCCTGACCGTACAGCCGCGCTTCTACCTGGGCACCTTGCTGACCATCGTCAACACGTCGACCTTCATCAGCATCCAGGGCGCCTACGACGCCGACTTCTTCACCTTCCTCAACTCCAACCTTGCCGGCCCCGCGGGCCTTCTGTTCGCCTTTATCTGGACCCTGGTGATGCGCCCGTTCGGCGTGGAGCTGGCGGCCAAGCGCATGACCCGCTTCGCCTGGCGCGACATCGTCGAAATGACCGAGCCTGCGACCTTGGCCGAGCACCGCCAGGTTGGCGTACAGATGCTCGACCGCCTGATGCAGCACCTGCCACGTCTGTCGCAAACCGGCCAGGACAGTGGTGTGGCACTGCGCGACCTGCGCGTAGGGTTGAACCTGCTCGACCTGCTGGCGTACATGCCGCGCGCCGGCCAGCAGGCTCGCGAGCGCCTGAACACTGTGGTCGAGGAAGTCGGTGCGCACTACGCCGCCTGCCTGCGTGCTGGCGAACGGCTGCATGCCCCGGCCGCACTGTTACGCAACATGGAACGCGCTCGCCTGGCGCTGAACCTGGACGAGCTGTACGAGCGCGGCGATGCCCGCACCCACCTGCTGCATGCCCTGAGCGGCCTGCGCCTGGCGCTGTTGCCGGGGGTGGAGGTGATGCTCGAGCCAGCTGAACAACCGCAACTGCCCCCCGGCCTCGACGGAGCACCCCTGTGATTGGTGAACTGGATATCAGCGGGGTGTTCCTGCCCACGCTGCTGGTGATGATGTTTGGCACCTACCTGCTGTTCCTTGGGGTGCACGCGGTGCTGGTGCGCCTGCATTTCTACCGCCTGGTCTGGCACCGGGCGTTGTTCAACGTTGCTCTGTATGCCGTGCTGCTTGGTGCGGTGGACCACTTTTGCCGAAACCTGATGCTGCCATGAAAAAACCTATGCTGACCTTGGGCCGTGTGGTCCTGACCTTGCTGGTAGTGACCTTCGCCGCCGTGCTCGTGTGGCAGATGGTGGTCTACTACATGTTTGCCCCCTGGACCCGTGACGGCCACATTCGCGCCGACGTGATCCAGATCGCCCCCGATGTGTCGGGATTGATCCAGAAGGTCGAGGTGCGCGACAACCAGACCGTCAAACGCGGCGATGTGCTGTTCACCATCGACCAGGACCGCTTCACGCTGGCCCTGCGTCAAGCCAAGGCAACCCTGGGCGAGCGCCAGGAGACCCTCGCCCAGGCTTCCCGCGAAGCGCAGCGCAACCGCAAGCTGGGCAACCTGGTGGCCGCCGAGCAACTGGAAGAAAGCCAGTCCCGCGAGGCCCGTGCCCGTTCAGCCGTCAGCGAGGCGCAAGTGGCTGTCGACACTGCCCAGCTCAACCTTGACCGCTCAGTGGTGCGCAGCCCGGTAGACGGCTACCTCAACGACCGCGCGCCGCGTAACCACGAGTTCGTCACCGCCGGCCGCCCGGTGCTGTCGGTGGTCGATAGCGCCTCGTACCATGTCGATGGCTACTTCGAGGAAACCAAGCTGGGGGGTATCCATATTGGTGACGCCGTGGATATCCGCGTGATGGGCGACAACACCCGCCTGCGTGGCCATGTGCAGAGCTTTGCCGCTGGCATCGAAGACCGCGACCGCAGCAGTGGCGCCAACCTGTTGCCTAACGTTAACCCGGCGTTCAGTTGGGTACGCCTGGCCCAGCGCATTCCGGTGCGCATCGCCTTTGACGAAGTGCCGCAAGACTTCCGCATGATCGCCGGGCGTACTGCCACGGTGTCGATCATCGAGGGCCAGCGCCCATGAAACAGCTGATCCTGGCTGGCCTGTGCCTGTCGCTGGGGGCCTGCATGATGGTGGGCCCCGACTATGAGGTGCCTGGGGATGCGGCCGTGCAACGCAATGACTTGAACGGCCCGCTGCGCCAGGATGCCGACAGCGTCGTGTCGGCGCCGGTCCCCGAGGACTGGTGGCAGCTGTATCAGGATCAACGGCTGAACGAGCTGGTGCGTCAGGCGCTGAGTGCCAACACCGAACTGCGCGTGGCGGCGGCCAACATCGCCAAAGCTCGCGCCCAGGTGGAGGTGGCTGAATCGCAAGGCGGCTTCAACGGTGGCGTCAAACTCGGCGCTCAGCGGTTGCAGGAGTCGGGCGAAGCCTTCCTGCAGCCTGAGAAGGTGCCGGTAGCCAACATCGGTGAGGCCATCATCAGTGCCTCGTACCAGTTCGACCTGTGGGGCACCTTCAAGCGTGGTACCGAGGCTGCCAAGGCAAATGCCGACGCGGTGCAGGCGGCTGCCGACACTGCCCGCATCACGCTTGTGGCGGACGTGGTCAAGGCTTATACCCAGGTGTGCTCGGCCAACGAGGAATACCACATTGCCCGTGAGTCCCTCGATTTGCAGGAGCAAAGCGTGAAACTCAACCAGCGCCTGCGCGATGCTGGGCGTGGTGATGAAACCCAGGTCACCCGCTCGCAGACCCAGTTCAAATCGTTGCGTGCCGAACTGCCACGCTTCAAGGCCGAACGCGAGACGGGCATGTACACCCTGGCTGCGCTGCTGGCCAAGCCGGTCGACCAGTTGCCTGCCGGTACCGCCGATTGCGCCGAGCTGCCGCACCTGAACCAGCTGGTCCCGGTGGGCGATGGCGCGGCCTTGCTCAAGCGCCGCCCCGACGTGCGCCAGGCCGAACGCCAGCTGGCTGCCGCCACCGCCTATATTGGCGTGGCCACTGGCGCCTTGTACCCGGACATCAGCATTGGCGCCCAGGTTGGCACCATCGGTATCCTGGAGAACCTTGGTGAGCCTTCGACCAACCGCTGGGGTTTTGGCCCGCAGATCAGCTGGAGCATCCCCACCAACGGCACCCGTGCCCGCATTCGCATGGCCGAGGCCTCGACCCAGGCGGCACTGGCGAACTTCGATGGGGTTGTGCTGAACGCCATCCGCGAGACCCAGACCCGCCTGGCGCAATACAGCGCCTTGCTCGATCGGCGCGATGCGCTGGCCGAGGCGGAGAAATCGGCCAAGGAAGCGGCGGACCAGACGCACCGGTATTACCAGGCGGGGCGTGAGTCGTTCCTGGCGGATTTGCAGGCGACGCGGACCTATACCGATATGCGTGCGCAGTTGGCTGCGGCCAATAGCCAAGTGGCGCTAGGGCAAATTGGCGTGTTCCTGGCGTTGGGTGGGGGTTGGAAGGGTACCGCCAAGCCCTGATGCGATCCTTGAGGGCTGTTCCTCTATGCCCTCCACTTCATCGGATTTGTAGCAAGATTTTTCATGAAATCCGCCCAGCACCCTTGAGTGAAGCAAAGTGGAAGTGAACAATGTTCTCTTTCGCATTTCCTTCGAGACTGGCCATGAAAACCCGTTCCCGCCTGCTTGCCTGGCTGCCGGCTGCATTGCTCGGCCCGGTGCTGGCGCTGTGCAGCTCCTTGGCGCTGGCCGAGTCCCCCGCCGAAGCTGCCAAAGCCCATCACTTGCTGGACTACATTGGTGCCGACTACCCGCCGACCGTGCAGGACGGCAAGGTGATCGACGAGGGCGAATACCGCGAGCAACAGGAGTTCAGCGCGGTATTGGCTGACCTGGTCAAAGGCCTGCCCGCAAATACTGAACAAGCGGCTTTGGAACAGGGCGTCCAGGCGCTGCGCCAGGCCATCGACCAGCGTCAGGAAGGTACCGCGGTCGCTAAACAGGCCCGGCAGCTGGGTGCGCGACTGGCGGTGGCTTACGAGGTCAGCCAGGCTCCGGTGATTACCCCGGACCCCGCCCGCGGCGCTGCGCTGTACGCACAGAACTGCTCGATCTGCCACGGCGACACCGGCGCCGGCGATGGCCCGGCTGGCATGGGCCTGGAGCCTGCACCCGCCAACCTGCGTGATGCCTCACGCCTGGACCAGTTGAGCCTGTTCGACCTCTACAACACGCTGGCCCTGGGTATCGACGGCACCGAAATGCCGTCGTTTGCCGACCAGCTGGACGACCGCCAGCGCTGGGACGTGGCCGCGTACATCGCCAGCTTCACCGCCAAGCCGGAAGCGGGCAAGGGTGACAAGACCTGGAACCTCGCCGACCTGGCTCGCCAGACGCCGGCCGAAGTCGCCGCCAACGAAGGCACTGCGGCCGTCGAGGCATTCCGTGCCCAGCGTGCCCAACCGCCGCAGGTAAAGCGCGGCCCGGCGCAATTGCTCGAATACACGGCCAGCACACTGGACAAGAGCCTGGCGGCCTACCGCGCAGGCGACCACGATCAGGCTTATGACCTGTCGGTGGCGGCCTACCTGGAGGGTTTCGAGCTGGTGGAAAGCTCGCTGGACAACATCGACACCCAGGCGCGCAAGGACACCGAAAAAACGTTGATGGCCTACCGCCAGTCCTTGCAGGACGGCTTGCCCGTGGCCCAGGCCGAACAGCGTCTGGCCGACGCCAAAACCAAGCTCGAGCAGGCGGCCAAGCTGCTGGGCAGCGATGGCCTGAGCTGGACGCTGAGCTATATCTCCGGTTTGCTGATCCTGCTGCGTGAAGGCCTCGAGGCGATTCTGGTGCTGGCGGCGATCCTGGCCTTCCTGCGCAATACCGGGCAGCAGTCGGCAGTGCGTAGCGTCAACACTGGTTGGGGCCTGGCGCTGGTTGCCGGCTTCGCCACCTGGGCGCTGGCGGCCTATGTGATCGATGTGGGGGGCGCTCAGCGCGAGCTCCTGGAAGGCTGCACAGCACTGTTCGCTGCTGTGATGGTGCTATGGCTGGGTGTGTGGATGCATGACCGCCGCCACGCCGCCGCCTGGAAGGACTACATCAAGAGCAGCCTGGTCAGCGGTGGCGGGCGCTTCGGCTTTGCTGTGCTGGCATTCTTCTCGGTATACCGCGAATTGTTCGAAGTGATCCTGTTCTACGAGACCCTGTGGCTGCAGGCAGGCCCTGCCGGGCATCAGGCGGTGCTGGCGGGTGGCGCGACGGCATTGTTGCTGCTGGTGGGCCTGGCCTGGGTGATTCTGCGGGGTTCGGCCAAGTTGCCGCTATCGCTGTTCTTCAGCATCAACGCCGCACTGCTGTGCGCGCTGTCGGTAGTATTCGCCGGGCATGGCGTGAAGGCGCTGCAAGAGGCCGGTGTGCTGGGCACACGGCCAGTGGCGTTCTTTGAGTTCGACTGGCTGGGGATTCATGCCGATGCCTACTCGCTGTCGGCGCAAGCGGTGGCCTTGCTGGCCATCGTGTTCCTTTACGGCCGCTCGTGGCTGGCGGAAAAGCGCAGTACTGCGGCCAACTGACTGGAGTCTGCGCGGTCCTGCAGGGACCGCGCAAGGTCTCAGATCTTGCGCAAGCCTGATGCTCAGGCCGGCTGTGGCGCCTTGAGAATGTTCTGTAGCAGTTGGACACTTTCAACGGCGTCATGACCCAGGCTGGTCAGGTAGCCGCCATCCGGTTGATCGGTCAGCCCCTTCTCATGCAGGCGTTGCGCAGCCGCGATCAGGGCAGGGGATGCGGTGCTGGTTATCTTGATGCCTTCCTGGCTGCTGTCGTGTTTGAACAGCGCGAGTACTTCCATTTCGTCGATCAAATCGGGGGTAAAAGGCATGGCGACTCCTGACTTCCAGACAAGGATTGCGGCACTTTCTACGGTGCCTGATCTTCGAGTGTAGCCGGGTTATTCGTCGTCGCCTTGATCCATCTCAGGCGGCAGCTCCGGCAGTGCCCGCAGAGCGTTCTCATACCACTCGCCGTTGAACGCACGGTCCTCTACCAGCATGTTGTCGATTTCGAAGGCCAGCACATGGGCCATCAGGTTCAGAATGTCTTCACGCTCATAGCCGACCAGCGTCAGCTTGTTGAAAGTGGCCTTTGCTGCAGGCGGCTCGCCGCTCTCGATCTGGTTTTCGATGGCTTGGGTCAGCGTTTCCTCGGCGAAGGCTTCGTCGTCGTCATTGCCGATGTCGGTGGGCTCGCTCATGGCGGTACTCCTAGGATGGGGTGCAACAGTGTGCCATGCCTATGGCGGCAATGCCCGGGCATTGACGCGGTGCATGACGCTGGTCAGCGGCAGGCGTTCAGTCTATAAAAGCCAGGCCAACCCCTTACGGCCTGGAGGCTGTTACCTCATGCTCAAGCTTCATGGATTCTCGGTCAGCAACTACTACAACATGGTAAAGCTGGCCCTGCTCGAAAAAGGCCTGCCTTTCGAGGAAGTCACCTTCTATGGCGGCCAGGCGCCACAGGCGCTGGAAGTGAGCCCGCGGGGCAAGGTGCCGGTGCTTGAAACCGAACATGGCTTCCTCAGCGAAACCAGTGTGATCCTCGACTATATCGAGCAGACCCAGGGCGGCAAGGCGCTGCTGCCAGCCGACCCGTTCGGCCAAGCCAAGGTGCGGGAGCTGCTCAAGGAAATCGAGTTGTACATCGAGCTGCCTGCGCGTACCTGTTATGCCGAGTCGTTCTTTGGCATGTCGGTCGACTCGCTGATCAAAGAGAAAGCGCGTGCGGACCTGCTGGCCGGGTTTGCCACGCTCAAGCGCAACGGGCGCTTTGCCCCCTATGTTGCGGGCGAGCAGTTGACGCTGGCAGACCTGATGTTCTGCTTCTCGGTCGACCTGGCCAACGCGGTGGGCAAGAAGGTGCTGAGCATCGACTTCCTGGCGGACTTCCCGCAGGCCAAGGCGTTGCTGCAACTGATGGGGGAAAACCCGCACATGGCGCGGATCTTGGCGGACAAGGAAGCGTCGATGCCAGCCTTCATGGAGATGATCCGCAGCGGCAAGCGCTGAGATTTGTGTTGGGTCATTCGCGGGTAAACCCGCCCCTACAGGTAAAGCACAACCGTTGTAGGAGCGGGTTTACCCGCGAACGAGGGCGAAGCCCTCGCCCCGGGAGTTAGCGAGACGCCAACAGGGCCTTGCCACGAACCACGGCAGCACGCACCTGCGCCGGCGCCGTACCACCAATGTGGTCACGCGCATTCACCGAGCCTTCCAGCGTCAGCACGGCAAACACGTCCTGCTCGATCTGATCGCTGAACTGGCGCAGTTCGTCCAGGCTCATCTCGGCCAGGTCCTTGCCAGTGTCCACACCATACTTCACCGCGTGGCCAACGATCTCGTGACAGTCACGGAATGGCAGGCCACGGCGAACCAGGTAGTCGGCCAGGTCGGTCGCGGTGGAGAAGCCACGCAGGGCCGCTTCACGCATGATGGCGTGCTTGGGCTTGATCGCCGGGATCATGTCAGCAAAGGCCCGCAGCGAGTCGCGCAGGGTATCGGCGGCGTCGAACAGCGGTTCCTTGTCTTCCTGGTTGTCCTTGTTGTAGGCCAGTGGTTGGCCTTTCATCAGGGTCAGCAGGCCGGTCAGGGCGCCGAACACGCGGCCGCTCTTGCCACGTACCAGCTCTGGCACGTCCGGGTTCTTTTTCTGCGGCATGATCGAGCTGCCGGTGCAGAAGCGGTCCGGAAGGTCGATGAACTGGAACTGCGCGCTGGTCCACAGCACCAGCTCTTCGGAGAAGCGCGAAAGGTGCATCATCGCCACGCTGGCAGCGGCGCAGAATTCGATGGCGAAATCACGGTCCGACACGCCATCCAGCGAGTTGCCGGCTACGGCTTCAAAGCCCAGCAGCTTGCAGGTCAGTTCACGGTCGATCGGGTAGGTGGTGCCGGCCAGCGCGGCGCTGCCCAGTGGCATGCGGTTGGTGCGCTTGCGGCAGTCGACCAGGCGCTCATAGTCGCGGCTGAGCATTTCGAACCACGCCAGCAGGTGGTGGCCAAAGGTGACCGGCTGCGCCGTCTGCAGGTGGGTGAAACCAGGCATGATGGTTTCGGCTTCACGCTCTGCCTGCTCCAGCAGGCCCTGCTGCAGGCGGGTGATTTCGGCCAGGATCAGGTCGATTTCGTCGCGCAGCCAAAGGCGGATGTCGGTGGCCACCTGGTCGTTGCGGCTACGGCCGGTGTGCAGCTTCTTGCCGGTGATGCCGATGCGGTCGGTCAGGCGTGCTTCGATGTTCATGTGCACGTCTTCAAGGTCGACACGCCAGTCGAAGTTGCCGGCTTCAATCTCGCCCTGGATGGTTTTCAGGCCATCGATGATGGTGTCGCGCTCGGCATCACTGAGCACGCCGACCTGCGCCAGCATGGTGGCATGGGCAATCGAACCCATGATGTCGTGACGGTACAGGCGCTTGTCGAAATCTACCGAGGCGGTGAAACGGGCGACGAAGGCGTCGACGGGCTCACTGAAGCGGCCGCCCCAGGACTGATTGGTCTTGTCGGTGCTCATGGATTCACTCATTGCAGGCGTGAACGAAAAAGTGGCGTCGATGATAGCAGGGTTGGGCTGGCTGCCGCAGGGCGCCGGTCGAGAGAAATGCCCGGAAAATCGCATAGAAGGATTTCAAGGAATGAACGGCAGTGTTCCACGGACCGTCTACAGTTGGACAAAGGACTGGCAGTGAATCTGCCGGGCCGAGTGAATCTTTGGCCATCGCACCGGTCTAGAGCGTGACCGCAGTGTCGCTCGAACCACACCTGTCTACGCTATACCTGTGCGAGACTCATTCAGGAATCCAGCGCAATTATGAATGTCCTGATCGTTGATGACGAACCCCAAGGCCGTGAACGCCTCAGCCGGCTGCTCGGCGAACTGGAGGGTTACACTGTGCTGGAGCCCAGCGCCACCAACGGCGATGAGGCCTTGGCGCTGATTGAAAGCCTCAAGCCCGATGTGGTCCTGCTGGACATCGGCATGCCAGGCCTGGATGGCCTGCAGGTTGCCGCTCGCCTGTGCGAACGCGAGGCGCCGCCGGCGGTGGTGTTTTGCTCCGGGGATGATGAATACGGTGCAGAGGCATTCAAGGACAGTACCCTCAGCCATGTGACCAAGCCCTTCCAGGCCCAGGCCTTGCGCGATGCCTTGCGCAAGGCCGAAAAACCCAACCGCGCCCAATTGGCGGCGCTTACCCGGCCGGCCAATGAAGGCGGCGGCCCTCGCAGCCATATAAGTGCCCGCACGCGTAAAGGCATCGAACTGATCCCTTTATCCCAGGTGATCTATTTCATTGCCGACCACAAGTATGTGACCTTGCGTCACGAAACCGGGGAGGTGCTGCTTGACGAGCCACTCAAAGCCCTGGAAGACGAATTCGGCGAACGCTTCGTGCGCATCCATCGCAATGCGTTGGTCGCCCGCGAGCGCATCGAACGCTTGCAGCGCACCCCGCTGGGGCACTTTCAGCTGTATCTGAAAGGCCTGGACGGCGATGCCTTGACCGTCAGCCGTCGCCATGTGGCCGGTGTGCGCAAGATGATGCAGACCCTCTGAGGCCCTTGGACTCGGGCCGCTCCTGCACCTGACTGCGTGTGGCCTGTTGATCCGTATCTGCAAGCGATACCGGCGATGCTGTTATGATCGGCGGTATTTCTCTGGATCGGGGCGTTTCATGTCCACTCGCGAAATCCGCATTGCCACCCGTAAAAGTGCTTTGGCCCTGTGGCAGGCCGAATACGTCAAGGCCCGCCTCGAGCAGGCCCACACCGGTCTGCAGGTGACCTTGGTGCCCATGGTCAGCCGCGGTGACAAGTTGCTCGACGCGCCGCTGGCAAAAATCGGCGGCAAGGGGCTGTTCGTCAAGGAACTGGAAACCGCGCTGTTGGACAACGAAGCCGACATCGCCGTGCACTCGATGAAAGACGTGCCCATGGACTTCCCCGAGGGCCTGGGCCTGTACTGCATCTGCGAGCGTGAAGACCCGCGTGATGCCTTCGTTTCCAATACCTTTGACAGCCTCGAAGCACTGCCCGCCGGCAGTATCGTCGGTACCTCAAGCCTGCGCCGTCAGGCCCAGTTACTGGCGCGCCGCCCAGACCTGCAAATCCGCTTTCTGCGCGGCAACGTCAACACCCGCCTGGCGAAGCTGGATGCCGGCGAGTACGACGCCATCATCCTCGCCGCGGCGGGCCTGATCCGTCTGGGCTTCGAGGACCGCATCACCTCCACCATCAGCGTCGATGACAGCCTGCCGGCAGGTGGTCAGGGCGCGGTGGGCATCGAGTGCCGCAGTGCCGACGTTGAGATCCATGCACTGCTGGCGCCACTGCACCATGTCGACACCGCTGACCGGGTGATCGCCGAGCGCGCCCTGAACAAACGCCTGAATGGTGGCTGCCAAGTCCCGATCGCCTGCTACGCGGTCCTTGAAGGTGACCAGCTGTGGCTGCGTGGCCTGGTCGGCCAGCCTAGCGGCGGGACCTTGCTGGTGGCCGATGCCCGTGCACCCCGTGCCGCTGCCGAGGCCCTGGGCGTACAGGTGGCCGAAGACCTGCTGGGGCAGGGCGCCGAGGCCATTCTGAAGGAAGTCTACGGCGAGGCCGGTCACCCGTGAGCCAATGGCGCCTGTTGCTGACCCGGCCTGCCGAGGACTGCGCGGCGCTGGCGCAAAGCCTGGCGGCAGCGGGCGTGGGTAGCAGTTGCCTGCCACTGCTGGAAATTGAACCTATTACCGTGCAAGCCCCACAGCGACTGTCGCTGGAGGGCTTGCATGACTTCCAGGCGATCATTGTGGTCAGCAAGCCGGCCGCCCGGCTGTTGCTTGAGCATCTGGCCGAGACCAGCATCCAGCCTCTGCAGCGAGGCTGGTTCACCGTAGGTGAGGCAACCGCTGGGGTGCTGCAGGGTGCAGGGCTGGAGGTAAGCTTTCCGCCGCGTGGCGATGACAGCGAAGCCTTGCTGGCATTGCCGGCCCTGCGCCAGGCACTTACCGAGCCGGCACCGCGTGTCTTGATCGTTCGCGGCGTCGGAGGTCGCGAACTGCTGGCAGAGCGTCTTGCAGAGCAAGGTGCTAGTGTCGAATATCTGGAACTGTATCGTCGCTGCCTGCCGGCCTACCCGGCGGGTACGCTGATGCGCCGCATTGAAGCGGAACGCCTCAATGGCCTGGTGGTCAGCAGTGGGCAGGGTTTTGAACATTTGCAGCAGATGGCCGGTGCCGATTGGCTGCGGCTGGCCCAGTTGCCGCTGTTCGTGCCCAGCCCGCGGGTCGCCGAGCAGGCCAAGGCCGCCGGGGCCCAACAGGTTGTGGATTGCCGTGGCGCCAGTGCCACGGCCTTGCTGGCAGCCGTGCAGCGTAGCGCTGCACCTGCCTCTTAAGGCGCTAAGCTGAATGCGGTGCGCCCCCATGCAAAGGATGGATACGTGAGCGAGACTGTCTTGTCCAATAACGATCAACCGTCGGCACAGGCGCCTGCGGAACCCGTTACCACCCCACCTGCCAAGCGCTCCGGCAGTGGCCTGGCAGCGTTGGCCTTGCTGCTGGGTGCGGCCGGGGTGGCGGTAGGTGGCTGGGGTGTCTGGCAGGTGCGTCAACTGCAGGGCAGTGAGTTCAACCAGGGCCAGCACATCGAGGCGCTGACCCAGCGCGCCGAGGCGTTGCAGCAACGTGAACAGCAGATCAGTGCGCAACTGGCCAGTCTGCCAGCCGCCAGCGAGCTGGAAGACCGCCGGCGTTTGGTAGCCCAACTGCAGGGCGACCAGCAGCGGCTCAGTCAGCGCCTGGAAACCGTGCTGGGAGAAAGCCGCAAAGAGTGGCGCCTGGCCGAAGCCGAGCACCTCCTGCGCTTGGCTACCCTGCGCCTTTCCGCGTTGCAGGACATCACCAGTGCCAAAGCCCTGGTCGAAGGCGCCGACGAGATCCTGCGCGAGCAGAGCGACCCGGGTGCCTTCGCCGCCCGCGAGCAACTGGCACGCAGCCTGGCCACGCTCAACAGCACTCAGCAACCGGACCGCACAGGCCTGTTCTTGAAGCTGGCTGCGCAGCGTGAGCTGGTACAGCAGTTGAGCGCCCAGTCCCCCGAGTTTGACAGTAACGCCGATGCGCTTGGCGCCCTGACCGCCGACGGTGATGGTGCCAGCAGGCTGTCGCAGTGGTGGGCAGAAATATCCAAGTACTTCCAGATCGACTTCAACGCTGATGAAAACGTGCGTCCGTTGCTGGCCGGGCAGCAACTGAACCAGCTGCGCCTGGCCCTGAGCCTGACTATCGAGCAGGCCCAGTGGGCGGCGCTCAATGGTGAGGCCAAGGTTTACACGCAGGCGCTGGACGACGCCCGCAGCGTACTGCTGGCCAACTTCAATGCAGACAACCCGCAAAGCAAGGCCATGCTCGACAGCCTCAATGCGTTGGCCGATCAGCCGGTGTCGGTGGTTACCCCTGACCTTAGTGAAAGCCTGGCGGCAGTGCAGGCCTATATTCAGCGCCGTCACCTGCCGGCCGAGGCTGAAGGGGGCAAGCCATGAAGCGTGTCTACCTGTTGGCCGTGCTTGCGATCGTGGTTGCTGCGGCACTGGGCATCGCGGTCGCCAAGCACAGCGGCTATGTACTGATTTCCTATGGTGGCTTCCGTTATCAGTCGGGGCTGTGGGCTGCCTTGGCGGGTATTTTGGCGGTCGTCCTGCTGCTGTGGTTGCTGCGCTATCTGGTCGGCCTGGTGCTGACTTCCAGTGGTGTGGTCAACCCGTGGTCACGGCGTAACCGCAGCCGACGTATCCGCCTGGCGATCGAACAGGGCCAGCTCGATCTTGCCGAGGGCCGCTGGGCCAGTGCCCAACGGCACTTGCACCGTGCCGCCGAGGCTGAGCGCCAGCCGTTGCTGTACTACCTCGGTGCCGCGCGTGCCGCCAACGAGCAAGGTCGCACCGAAGACAGCGACAACCTGCTGGAGCGTGCCCTGGAGCGCCAGCCGCAAGCCGAGCTGGCCATTGCCCTGACCCATGCCCAGTTGCAAATGGACCGTGGCGAAAACGATGGAGCCCTGGAAACCCTGCTGGCCATGCAGGAACGCCACCCGCACAACGGCCAGGTGCTGCGCTTGCTGCAACGCCTTTACGTGGAGCGCGGCGACTGGTCTGCACTGATCCGCCTGATGCCCGACCTGCGCAAGGGCAAGGTGCTGCCGGCCGCAGAGCTGGCTGCTCTGGAACAACGCGCCTGGGGCCAGAACCTGAGCCTGGCGACCACCCGTGGCGAAGATGCGCACAGTGCACGCCAATCCTTGGAGCGTGCCTGGCAGCAGTTGACCGCAGCCCAGCGCCAGGAGCCGCAACTGGTGCTGGCGTACGCCGAGCAATTGCGCCAGGTAGGTGCCCAGAACGAGGCCGAACAGGTGCTGCGCACGGCCCTCAAGCGCGACTACGAAAGCCATCTGGCCCGCCTTTACGGGCTGGTGCGTGGTGATGACCCGGTACGTCAGTTGCAGACCGCTGAAGGTTGGCTCAAGGCTCACCCGCAAGACGCCAGCCTGCTGCTGACCCTGGGCCGTCTTAGCCTGCAGAACCGCTTGTGGGGCAAGGCGCGTGACTACCTTGAAAGCAGCCTGCGCATGGAGCGCAACCCCGAGGCCTGTGCAGAGCTGGCTCGCCTGCTCGCGGGGCTGGGCGAGACGGAGCGCAGCAACCAGCTGTTCCAGGAGGGCCTTGGCCTGCTGGACGAGCGCCTGCTGGCGCTGCCTTTGCCAGAAGGCGTGCGCGCCTGACCTACCCCAAGGCCCGCGCAAAGGTGCGGGCTTTGGGGGCAGGTAATTTATCTTTCGCTGTCAGTTTGATCTGAAGTCTATTTCTTCAGTCGCCTCCTACGGCATATCTGGAAATTTCCTACGCGATTCAGTGACTTGTCGTTGCTGTCGTGCCTTGAAACAAAGCGTGTCTTTCCTCTACCGTTTCAAGCCACTACTTTTTCCCCGGGACCTTCACCGCCCATGCTGCCGGCCCGTTTGCGCACCTTTTTTCTTCCTGCCTGCCTGGTTGCACTGGCGGTACTGGTTGCGTCTTTCCGTCTGGAAAACACAGTGGGGCTGATGCCGTGCCCGTTGTGCCTCAGCCAACGGTTGCTGCTTGGCGTGTACGCGCTGCTGTGCTTCGCAGCCGTGCTGCAGGCGCCGGGCACGCGGGGCATCCTTCGTTATGCTCGCCTGGTGCTGGGCTGCTCGTTGGCCGGCGCATTGCTGGCAGCACGGCATGTCTGGTTGCAGGGGGCTGAGGGGGTCAATGAGGTATGCCCGGTGCCGATCGGGCGAGTGTTCGAGCAATCCTGGGGTGAGGCGGCACGGCAACTGTTGCTGGGTGGCCCGGATTGTCGTTCGCTTGCCTGGAGCTTTCTCGATCTGACACTGCCGGAATGGAGCCTGTTAGCCTTCCTGCTGCTGGCGGTGGTGCCCTTGAGTTGCCTGCTGGCGTATCGTTTCCGCACCCTGGCAAGAACATGACCTGGCGCAAGGTTGTGCCATTAGCGCGACCAATGGTGATGTAACAGGGTATTAAACACTTGTATGAACTTTGTGTGCTGCGTACCTTGAAGGGCAGCACGCGCGGGAATAATCTCCCAGCACGCATACCGGAAAAACAACTGCTCGATGCCGTCCTGCTGATGTCACCTTTGTGCTGCGCGGTCGTGGTGCGAGGTGCAGCGGCATCTACCCAGAAGGGAAGAGATCGCCATGCTCGATAGTTGTCAGAACGCCCAGGAACGCTGGGGTGGGGTTCACAAGCTGATCGACCGTTGGCTGGAGGAGCGCCAGGAACTGGTGCAGGCTTTTCGCGCCCTGCGCGATGTGAGGCCAGCCTTCGCCGACAAGGACACCAACGGGGACTTTTGCGCCCTTCTGGTCGACTACGTTTCGGCGTGGCACTTCGAAGTCTGCGAGCAACTGGTCAGCGAGGCCAAGGCGTTCGGAGACAAGAAGGCGCTGAAGCTGGCCGAAGAGATCAACCCACGGATCAACGACAGTACTCAGATCGCACTGGCCTTCAATGACCATTGCACCAAGGGGGAGTGCAAGGACACCGAACGCTTTGCCGAGAAGCTGGCCAAATTGGGCGGGTTGTTGCATGAGCGCTTCGAGCTTGAAGACTGCCTGATCGAAGTGCTGCACAACGCACACAAAGAAGAGGGTGCAGTGCAGGCCTGAGGTTGGCGTCAGTCGCCAACCGCCAGCAGTTCGATCTCGAATACCAAGGGGGTGTAGGGTGCAATCAGGTCTCCCGCCCCCTCGGCGCCATAGGCTTGCGCTGAAGGAATTACCAAGCGCCACTTGGCGCCAGTGTGCATGTTCGGCAAGGCGACCTGCCAGCCTTCGATAACCGAATCCAGGTTGAACCATTGGGGGGTCTGGTTCTGGTCGAAGACTGAGCCATCCGGCAATCTGCCCACATAGCGCACCTGCACTTTGCCGCCCGCTTTCGGCTGCACACCTGTGCCTGGTTGCAATTCGCTGTACAGCACACCTTCCGTTAGTTCGTGCACCCCATAACGCCCACGTTCATTAGCCATGAAACGCGTTTCGGCGGCCTGCAGCTTTTGCACAGCGGCGTCGCCTTCCTGGGCCTCATGCTGCTGCAGCACCGCCTGCATGCGTGCCTTGTCGAGTTTCAGGGGTTGCCCCTGATAGGACTGCTTCAGGCCTTCGACCAGTGCATCCAGCTGCAAGCCCGGCATCTCCTGGCGCAGGCGCTCACCCAGGCTGGCACCCAGGCTGTAGGCCAAATCGTGTTCGTCGTTGTCGGCCAAGGCGAGGGGTGCCATCAGGCATAAACCCAAAACAAGATATCGAGGCAACGCCTGACTCCCAAATACCAGCAATGATTAATTCAGCAACTACACTTTCACGCAGCTGCAAGATAACAACTTTGCCCAGGCATGCAACGCGGCGTAAACATTACGGTCAACATGCCCTAGCGGCGGTAGCAGCAGAAGCATAGTATGAGCCGCAATCTCGTCAGCCAGGAGGTAAACCATGTCGGCCAAAAAGAAGCCAGTAAGTACGCCGTTACACCTGCTCCAGCAACTTTCGGGCAGCTTGCTCGAACACTTGGAAGAGGCCTGCTCGCAAGCGCTGGCTGATGCGGAAAAACTGCTGGCGAAGTTGGAAAAGCAGCGTGGCAAGGCGCAGGAAAAACTGCACAACGGTCGCCTGAAACTGCAAGACGCGGCCAAGGCAGGTAAAGCCAAGGCGCAAAGCAAGGCGCAAAAAGCCATCGGTGAACTTGAAGAACTGCTCGAGTCTCTCAAGGAACGTCAAACCCAGACGCGCTCTTACATTCAGCAACTCAAACGCGATGCTCAGGACAGCCTCAAGCTGGCTCAGGGTGTAGGCAAGGTACGCGAAGCTGCAGCCAAGGCCCTTGATCTGCGTGCGGCTAAACCCACCAAGCCCGCTACTGCCAAGCCTGCGGCCAAACCAGCTGCCAAGGCGACCACTGCCGCCAAGCCTGCGGCCAAACCAGCCGCCAGGGCGACCGCTGCCGCCAAGCCTGCGGCCAAACCAGCTGCCAAGGCGACCGCTGCCGCCAAGCCTGCGGCCAAACCGGCTGCCAAGGCGACCGCTGCCGCCAAACCTGCGGCCAAACCGGCTGCCAAGGCCACCGCTGCTGCCAAACCTGCGGCCAAACCGGCTGCCAAGGCGACCGCTGCCGCCAAGCCTGCGGCCAAACCGGCGGCCAAGGCGACCGCTGCTGCCAAGCCTGCAGCCAAACCGGCTACCAAGGCGACCGCTGCTGCTAAGCCTGCAGCCAAACCGGCTACCAAGGCGACCGCTGCCGCCAAACCTGCGGCCAAGCCAGCTGCCAAAGCCCCTGCTGCCAAGCCGGCCGCAAAACCAGCTGCCGCCAAGGCACCAGCACGCACGGCCGCCAAACCCGCCGCCAAGCCTGCTGAAGCCAAGCCCGCTACACCACCGGCGGCCACAACCAACTCGGTGAACCCGCCTGCTGCTGCACCGTCGGCACCTGTGAGTACTCCGGCTCAGGCACCTTCGGCGTCCTGAAGCGCAGCCGCTGCGACGCGCAACTGAACTAGCGCGTCATGATGCAGAGCCTGGTCCGGTGCCAGCCGGGCCAGCCAGTCGTCCGAGGGCTCATGGGAGCCCACGGGCCACTGTTGCGAGCGTTCCTGCAAGCGCTCCAGCAAGGCTTTTTCAGCCCGCAACTCCAACCCCTTCACCTGCTCACGTAATGCCGCCAGTTGTGTATCACCCGATGCTGTGGCTCGCCATTGCTGGCGCAGGCTGCGCAGCGGGGCGACCACGTCACGCTGCCAGGGCTCGGCAAGTTCCTGCAGTGCTTGCGCACGTTCGCTCAGTACGGCCACACCACGTGCTTGCAGCCAGGTCGCGCACAGCAGCAGGCAGACATCGCCACCCAGTGCCTGCAATTCAAGGCAGGCGGCTTCCACGCCGGGCCTGGCATACAGGGTCAGTGCGTAATTCCACAGGTCGGTGTGCATGGTTCCACTCGCGCTATGGGCCGAGGAAGCTGGTAGACTCCGCGACCATCATGATCAGACTATCCAACCTCACTTTACAGCGTGGTCCGCAGCGCTTGCTAGAAGGCGCCGAGATGACCCTGCACGCCGGTCACAAGGCCGGCCTGATCGGCGCCAACGGCGCCGGAAAATCCAGCCTGTTCGCCTTGCTGCGTGGTGAGCTGTCGCCCGATGCCGGTGACTGCCAACTGCCCGGCGACTGGCGCATCGCCCACATGCGCCAAGAGGTCGACACCCTCGACCGCCTGGCTGTGGACTATGTGCTTGACGGCGACGTGCGCCTGCGCAAGGTCCAGGCCGAACTGGCCGCGGCCGAGCACGCCCACGACGGCACCGCCCTGGCGCGCCTGCACAGTGAGCTGGAAAGCGCCGACGGCTATACCGCCGACGCCCGTGCGCGCAAGTTGCTGGCTGGGCTGGGCTTCACCAACGAACAGATGGACCGCCGTGTCGGCGATTTCTCTGGTGGCTGGCGGATGCGCCTGAACCTGGCCCAGGCACTGATGTGCCCGTCCGACCTGTTGCTGCTCGACGAGCCCACCAACCACCTCGACCTCGACGCGATCCTGTGGCTGGAAGACTGGCTCAAGGGCTACCCCGGCACGTTGTTGCTGATCTCCCACGACCGTGACTTCCTCGATGCCGTGGTCGACCATGTGCTGCACGTCGAGCAACGCAAGCTCAACTTGTACAAAGGCGGCTACACCGCCTTTGAGCGCACCCGTGCCGAGCGCCTGGCGCAGCAGCAGCAGGCCTACGAGAAGCAGCAGGCGCAGCGCGCGCACATGGAGAAGTACATTGCCCGCTTCAAGGCGCAAGCCACCAAGGCCCGCCAGGCGCAAAGCCGAATCAAGGCCCTGGAGCGCATGGAAGAGCTGTCGGCGGCGCATGTCGATTCACCGTTCGACTTTGTCTTCCGTGAATCGCAGAAAATTTCCAGCCCGTTGCTGAGCCTTTCCGAAGGTCGCCTGGGTTATGGCGACAAGGCCATCCTCGACAAGGTCAAACTGCAGCTCACCCCAGGCGCTCGTATTGGTCTGCTCGGGCCCAACGGCGCCGGCAAGTCGACCCTGATCAAGAACCTTGCAGGTGAACTGGAGCCGTTGTCGGGCCGTCTGGTTCGTGGCGAGAACCTGGCTGTAGGCTACTTTGCCCAGCACCAGTTGGACTCGCTGGACGACAAGGCCAGCCCGCTGCTGCACCTGCAGCGCATCGCCCCTGCCGAGCGTGAGCAGACGCTGCGCGACTTCCTCGGCGGCTTCGATTTCCATGGTGCCCGCTGCGACGAGCCGGTGGTTAACTTCTCCGGTGGCGAAAAGGCCCGCCTGGCACTCGCGCTGATTGCCTGGGAGCGGCCAAACCTGCTGCTGCTTGACGAACCGACCAACCACCTGGACCTGGAAATGCGTCTGGCACTGACCATGGCCTTGCAGGAGTTTGCCGGTGCAGTGGTGGTGGTGTCCCACGACCGTCATTTGCTCAAGAGCACCACGGACGACTTCCTGCTGGTGGCCGACGGCAAGGTCGACACCTTCGACGGTGACCTGGAGGACTACAGCCGCTGGCTGGTCGAGTACCGCCAGCGCAGTGCGCCGGCCAGTACTGCACCGGCCAACCCGGACAAGACCGACAAGAAAGCCCAGCGCCAGGCTGCCGCAGCCTTGCGTCAGCAGTTGGCACCGCACAAGAAGGCTGCCGACAAGCTGGAAACCGAGCTCAACCAGGTGCACACGCAATTGGCCGAGATCGAGACCGCGCTGGGTGATGGTGGCCTTTACGAGGCGGCGCGCAAGGACGAGTTGCGCGACCTGCTGGCGCGCCAGACCAAGCTCAAGCAACGCGAAGGCGAGCTGGAAGAGGCCTGGATGGAAGCGCTGGAAACCCTTGAAAGCATGCAGGCCGAACTCGAGGCGTTGTCCTGATGGAGGAACTGCGTTCGCTGCTGCCAGGGCAATGGATGGACACCTTCTGGCTGGGTTTGCAGATCCTCTTGATCCTGGCCGCGGCGTTCGTCCTGCAGCGCATCATTGCTCGCGGGCTGAGCCGCCTGGGCCAGCGTTACCCGTTGCCGCCGGAGCTGCTGGTGCCCGTGCGCGGTGGCCTGCGCTGGCTGATCATGGGCAGCGCGCTGCTGTTCGTGCTGGAGCGCATGGGCGTTTCGGCAACCGTGTTGTGGACAGCACTTTCCGGCTTCGTAGCGGTAGCGGCGGTGGCCTTCTTCGCCATGTGGAGCGTGCTGTCCAACCTGTTGTGCGCGGTGTTGATTTTCACGGTCGGGCCGTTTCGCATCGGCGATGTGGTCGAGCTGGTCGACACCCTCGACAAGCCAGGCGTGAAAGGCCGGGTGATTGCTATCAACCTGCTGTTTACCACCCTGCTGGAAGTGCCCGAAGCGGGCGGGGCGCTGGTGCAGGTGCCCAATAGTCAGTTCTTCCAGAAGTCGGTGCGGCGCTGGCGCGGTGCCGAGGTACAGGCCCTGCACAAAGAAACCGCTGCCGAAGCGGACTGAACCTGTACTGTCCCCTTCGCGGGACCGCCCGTTCTCACAGGTATTCCAAAGCGTCTGAAAATGCACTGTAGGTGTGGGGGCGGGCGTGCCCGCGAAGAGGCCAGGTCAGGCACCACAAATCCATCAGAAAGCACTGGTTATTTTTTCGCCAAAACCTTAGCTTAACGTTTTGCAACAAATGTTCGAGCGAGGTGTGTGATGTCGATGGAAGTTTGGTTAGGCTTCTTTGCCGCTTGCTGGGTGATCAGCCTTTCACCCGGTGCCGGGGCGATTGCCTCAATGTCCAGCGGCCTGCAATACGGCTTCTGGCGTGGTTACTGGAACGCCCTGGGCCTGCAGCTGGGCCTGATCATGCAGATCGCCATCATCGCCGCCGGCGTCGGTGCCGTCCTGGCCGCCTCGGCCACGGCGTTCCAGGTCATCAAGTGGTTTGGCGTCGCCTACCTTGTGTACCTGGCCTACAAGCAGTGGCGTGCCCTGCCGATGGACATGAGCGATGAATCAGGCGTGCGCCCGATCGGCAAGCCGTTGAGCCTGGTGTTCCGTGGTTTCCTGGTCAACATCAGCAACCCCAAGGCGCTGGTGTTCATGCTGGCGGTGCTGCCGCAGTTTCTCAATCCCCATGCGCCGCTGCTGCCGCAATATGTGGCGATCACCGTGACCATGGTCACGGTCGACCTGCTGGTGATGGCGGGGTACACCGGGTTGGCTTCGCATGTGTTGCGCATGTTGCGCACACCCAAACAGCAGAAGCGTTTGAACCGCACCTTTGCCGGGTTGTTCATTGGTGCAGCCACCTTCCTTGCGACCTTGCGCCGCGCGCCGGTCTGACAGGCCGCATACAGGCCATTCGCGGGCAAGCCCGCGATTGGCCCATCACTCTTTCTCCTTGCCCACCAAACCCTTCAGCAGATCTATCGGCAGCGGAAAGACGATGGTCGAGCTCTTGTCCCCGGCAATCGTCCCCAGCGTCTGCATATAGCGCAACTGCATCGCCCCCGGCTCCTTGCTCAGCATTTGTGCGGCTTGCATCAGTTTCTCCGACGCCTGCAGTTCACCCTCGGCATGAATCACCTTGGCCCGACGTTCGCGCTCGGCCTCGGCCTGGCGGGCGATGGCGCGTACCATCGACTCGTTCAGGTCAACGTGCTTGATCTCGACGTTGGCCACCTTGATGCCCCAGGCATCCGTCTGCGCATCCAGCACCTGGCGGATGTCCAGGTTCAGTTGCTCGCGTTCTGCCAGCAGCTCATCCAGCTCGTGTTTGCCCAGCACCGCACGCAGGGTCGTCTGGGCCAGCTGGCTGGTTGCCACCAGAAAATCCTCAACCTGAATGATCGCTTTCTGCGGGTCGAGCACGCGAAAGTACAACACTGCGTTGACCTTGACCGAAACGTTGTCGCGGGTGATCACATCCTGCGGCGGCACATCCAGTACCACTGTGCGCAGGTCGACCCGCACCATTTGCTGGATCACCGGGATCAACAGGATCAGCCCCGGCCCTTTGACCTGCCAGAAGCGCCCCAGCTGGAACACCACGCCGCGCTCGTATTCGCGCAGGATGCGAAACGCCGACAGCACCAGCAGGGCCAGCACAATCAGAACGGCGCCGAAACCGACTTGCATGAACATGGTCATTCTCCTTGCGTCGCTGGGGCGGCGGCGCTCACTTCCAGCATCACGCCATGGCGCGCGGTCACCCGTACGTTCTGGCCAGTTTGCAGCGGCGTTGCGCACTGCACTTGCCATTGCTCGCCCTGAGCCAGCACAACACCACAGAAGGGGTCGCTTGCCATCACCTGGGTGACGGTGACCAGGCTGCCGACCAGGCCGGCGTCGCCGCTGACCAGTGCCCGTCGGCGGGCCTTGAGGGCCATGCCCAGCACGCCACCGATCAGGAGTGCCGAGAGCAGCGCCAAGGTGCCGATCAAGGCCAGCGGGATGCCGAAACCGGGGGCGTCGGTGTCGATCAGGATCAACGCGCCGACCACAAAGGCAACGATGCCGCCGAAGCCGACCACGCCGAAACTGGGCAAGAAGGCTTCGGCGATCATGAAGGTGATGCCAAGCAGGATCAGCGCCACCCCGGCAAAACTCACCGGCAATAGCTGCAGCGCATACAGCGCCAGCAGCAGGCAGATACCACCGACCACACCGCCCACCGCAGAGCCGGGGTTCATGAATTCGAACAACAGGCCGTAAACGCCGATCATGATCAGGATCAGCGCTACGCTGGGGTTGGTGATTACCGCCAGAACCCGTGTGCGCCAGTCCGGCAGGTGCTCGACCACGCTGGCGCCTGCGGTCTGCAACTGGCGTGGCTGGCCGGCCACCTGAAGCGTTTTGCCGTCGAGCTCGCGCAGCAGGTCAGGCAGGTCATCGGCCACCTGATCGATCACGTTCAGCCGCAAGGCCTCGTTGGCGGACAGGCTGACCGCCTCGCGCACGGCCTTCTCCGCCCAGTCGGCGTTGCGGCCGCGCATCTGCGCCAGGCCACGGATGTAGGCGGCGGCGTCGTTGACCTGTTTGCGTGCGAGGGTTTCATCGTCGCCGCCTTTGGCTTTGTCGTCACTGGGCGTGCCAGGCGCGCCGCCGATCCGCACCGGCGTGGCGGCGCCCAGGTTGGTCCCGGGCGCCATCGCTGCAATATGGCTGGCGTAGAGAATATAGGTGCCGGCGCTGGCGGCGCGGGCGCCGCTGGGGGCAACGTAGCTGGCGACGGGTACGGAGCTGGCGAGAATCGCCTTGATCATCTGGCGCATGGCACTGTCCAGCCCGCCCGGGGTATCCATGCGGATAACCACCAGTTGCGCGCCTTGCGCCTGGGCCTGGCCGAGGCTGCGCACCAGGTAGTCGGCGCTGGCCGGGCCGATGGCGTCGTCAATGCCCAGCACCCACACCGCGCCGGGCGCTGCCTGGCCACCTGGCGTGATGCCAAGCAACAACAGCAGCAACAGCCAACGCCAGCAGCGGGCGATCACTTGTCGTCACCTCATTTGCGCGTATTACACAAGTTTAGCCCCGCCCACCCGTACCCGGCCTAAAATTGAAGATTGGGGGGCGAAACCGGAGGTGCATCATGCGTATGGCAAAGACCCTGCAGGCCCGCCTGGACAAGGCCAACTGCGACTACGACATCATTCCCCACCCACATTCGGCCACCAGCCTGGAGTCGGCCCGAACGGCCGGCGTGCCCGCCGAGCGGGTCGCCAAGTCGGTGATGCTCGATGACCGTCATGGCAACTACATCATGGCCGTGCTACCGGCCAACCGGCACCTGGACATGACCAAGGTGCGTATGTCCGGGGCCTGGCATCTGACCCGTGAAAGTGGTCTGCCGAGCCTGTTCAATGACTGCGAACGCGGTGCCGTGCCGGCCCTTGGCGATGCTTACCAGATAAAAATGCTGCTCGACCCGAGTCTTACCCGCCAAGGCGATGTCTACCTGGAGGCGGGTGACCACGATCACCTGATTCACATGAGCATGGAGCAGTACATGAAACTGGTGCCGCACGCCGAAGTGCGCGAGCTGTGCTGATGTTTTCAAACCAATGCCAGGCGGGCGTCGTGGACGGCTTGCCTGGCGCTAAGGAGGAACCATGGAAGCGCCGATCCATCCCTTTGCCGAACTGTTCAAGCAGTTGGGCTTGCCCGATGATCCCAAGAGTATCGATCAGTTCATCACCAGCCATTCCCCGCTGAAGAACGAAATAAAGCTGGTGGATGCGCCGTTCTGGACCGACTCACAGCGTGCATTTCTCCAGGACATCATCATTGAAGATTCCGATTGGGCCGTGCCCTTCGATCAACTCAACGAAGCCTTGCGCCGCCCCCGAAAATAAAGCGCCGAGCGGCACCTGACGAGTGATCGGCCGTTGCTATGCTCAGGAAAACAATAAGGGGATAGCGCGATGAAAGATCCCTACGCACCAGGTTTCTGGTGTTCCGTGACGATCCTGGGCACCCTGACGGCCAGTTACTTCTATGGCATCAGGCAGACGCAACAGATGAACCAGGCCGTGCATTTCCTGTATGCCGCTGCCGCAGTCACTGTAGCGGTTGCACTGGTGGCGCTGACATGGATCGCCTGGCAGCAGTTGCGCCTGAACAAGCGCGAAGTGGTGCAGGGGCGAACGTTGCTGACCATCTGGAACACCAAGGTTGCGCTACGCCGCGTCGAGACGGTTTTCGACCGTTATTTCTGGGGCAGCTACTGGCATTCGGGGCGTACCTTCGAAGAGGTCATGGGCGAGCTCAGGGGCACTCCGCTGGAGCAGAGCCTGGATGCGCTGAAGCGCCAGTGCCGGGTGCTCGACCGCGAAATCCATGACCGCCATCACCACTGGCTGGCCAATGCTCGCGACCTGTCCAGCGTGGCACAGGCGATGGCCCGTGAACGCTACCAGCTGGACCTCGGCGAGCCCACGCACAGCGGCCACGGCAATACGGCAGTGCTCAACCGTGACCTGGAAGTGCTGGTGTACACCTGGTCGGCGCGCTTGCGTAGCTTCGACCATCAGCTGGACGAACTGGAGCGCACCTACCATTGAGGCGCTTCATTCGCCGCGGATGTACTGCTCCATTTGCTTGATCAGGCTCGCCTGTTCGTCAATGGTTTCCTTGACCAGGTCGCCGATCGACAGAAGGCCGAGCAACCTGCCGTTGTCGACCACCGGCAGGTGACGCAGGTGCCGGTCGGTCATCAGGTTCATGCAGAAATCGAGCTTTTGCTTGGGCTCCACAGTGACTACCGGTGCGCTCATGATTTCGCGTACCGGCGTAGCGGCGGAAGAGCGGCCCTTGAGGACCAGTTTGCGCGCGTAGTCCCGCTCACTGACGATGCCCACTACCTGGCCACCCTCGACCACGGGCAGCGCACCGATGTTTTTCTCCGCCAGCAGTTTCAGGGCGTCGAGCACCGAGTCATCCGGGCCGATGGTGTACACGGTCTGGTGCTGGGACTTGGTCTTGAGGATTTGTTCGACGGTCTTCATACGGGCCTCTGCGGGTGAAAAAAGCACTGTCTCGGTGTAACTAAAGCATCCGGTACGGCGCTCTGCACGGCAATGCAGGAAACGGCATGGAGGCGATTGAAAAACGTCATGGCTGTTCGGTAGTAGCGGCCTTTTCGCGGCTAAAGCCGCGAAAAGGCCGGTACTGCCGATCAAAGCTTCGGCATCTGGCCGATCCGCGCCACCATTTCGCTCACCACCTGCAAGTCCAGCATGAACTGCTCCACGGTCTTGAACTCGTTGTCGTTGTGCCCGGTGTACTTCACGTCCGGCATAGCCAGGCCGAACTGGACGCCGTTGGGCAGGTCGTGGACCGAAGTCGCACCGGCGGACGTGCCGAACTCATGCTTCATCCCCAGGTTCTCGGTGGCCACAGCGAGCAGGGCCTTTACCCATTCGCCTTCAGGGTTGCGGTACATCGGCTCGTCCAGGCTGAAGTCGAACGCCACCGAGGTGTTGCTTTGCCGGGTCCATTTGCCCAGTTTGTCGGCCAGTTCGTCCTTGATCGTGGCGATCGGCTTCCCCTTGGGAATGCGCAGATTCACCGCCAGTTTCAAGCCTTTGTCATCCACCCCGACAAAAGTCAGCGAGGTGGTCAGCGGGCCCATGAACGGGTCCTTGAAGGCCACGCCTAGCGTGTTGCCCAGGTAGTCCAGGCCCCAGTTTTCGGCGGCGTAGCGGGCCGCGTCGGTAAAGTGGTTGTGCTTGAGCGACACCTGCTGGCCGAGGCCATTAATGAAGTCGAGCATACGCGCCACCGGGTTGATGCCGGATTCCGGCTCCGAAGAGTGTGCGGAAACACCGGTCACGGTGAGCAAGACTTGCTTGCCGTCGGCCTTGGCGTCGATGCTGAAGTCGCTTCCATGCTGCTTCACATATCTGGCGCCGGCTTGCTGCAGGTGCTTGGCCAGCTGTGCCGGGTTGTCAGAAATCAGGGTCGCAACCGAAGTTGTCGGGATCTGGTTGGTGGCCAGGCCGCCGGTCAGGTTGACGATCTCGGCACCCTTGCCGCTGGCCGGGCGCTTGGTGAAGCTGGCCATGACCGTGCCGTAGCCTTTCTCGGCAATCACTACGGGGTAGCCGCCGTCGAGGGCCAGGTTGTAATCGGGCGTAGGGTTGCGCTCAAAGTAGTAGGGGATGGCATCACCGCTGGTTTCTTCGGTGGTGTCGATCAGCAGCTTGAACTGCCGGGCGAGCGGCAGGTTTTCGTCCTTGGCCACTTTCAGCGCGTACATCGCCACCACGATGCCGTTCTTGTCGTCTTCGGTGCCGCGGCCGTACATGCGGTCACCCACCAGGGTGACCTTGAACGGGTCCAGGCGCGTACCGTCGGCCAGCTTCCAGTTGTCCGGGTTGACCGGCACGACGTCAGCGTGGGCATGGATACCGATCACTTCCTTCCCGCTGCCCAGCGAGATCTCGTACACCCGGTTGTCGATGTTGCGGAAGGCCAGGCCGAAGCGCTCGGCCAAGGCCTTGATCTTGTCGGCGATCTTGAGGAATTCAGGGTTTTCGTACTGCGGTGTACCCTCGACATTGAAGGTGGGGATGGCTACCAGTTCACGCAGGGTTTCGGTAGCGGCTTTGCCATACTTGATGCGGGTATACAGGCCGAGCAGGCGGTTGATCTCGTCTTGTTGCTCGGCGGCCAATGGCTTGTTGGCCAGGTAGGCGTCGACGGTTGCCTCGAGGTTGTCGGCCTTGCCCTGGTCGCTGCCTTTGAGCTTGCCGAGAAAATGCCTGAAGTCGCTTGGGTCGCTGCCGTCGAAGGCTTTGACGATAGCTGCGGACTGCTGCTGGGTGAGGTTGGCCTGGGCAGGCTGGGTGAACAGGCCGATGCTGGCCAGCAACAGGGTGGTGGCGGTGAGTTTTTTCAACTGCATGGTTGTGCGCATTCCTTCGCCAATCATTGTTATGGGTTACCCGTTCGGAGAACGGGAAGACGCCCACGCTAACATCAATGACCCGTGGCACGGGAGTACCAGAAAGGTGACATGGCGCACAAACGAAAAAGCCCCGGGCTCAGGCCCAGGGCTTTCTTGATATGGCGCACTCGGCGGGATTCGAACCCACGACCCCTGCCTTCGGAGGGCAGTACTCTATCCAGCTGAGCTACGAGTGCAACGCGCACGCATGATACCCATCTGTATCGTTGACGTCCATCGCCTTGATCTGTAGCTGTTTTTACCGTGTTGGCTGTGCAGATCCCCGGGGCCGGATACACGACAATACCGATCAAACTGTCGGCCAGGGTGGAACCGGCCGTAACTGGACCCGCGTCAATGCCGTCGACTACGCTGCCGATGGCGACAGCATCATCGTTTCAGCCCACCATCAGGGTGTGTTGAACATTGGCCCTGACAAGCAGTGAAACGATTTTTGGCGTCGCCCCGAGTACGGCCGCCGCATCGTCTACCCTTCAGCGGCCATTCTGCGGGCGATTTCAGATGGGCTGTTCAACCATTCGTTCTTTTTTTCGAACAGCCTATTGTCCAACACCCCAGCAGCCGCTTAGCATTCGTTTGAGATTTCAAACGCTCGATGCCCTGCCTTGGGCGCTTTTCAACAATCAACAATTCGGGAAGCCGACATGCAGCTCAAAGACGCTCAGTTGTTCCGCCAGCAAGCCTATATCAATGGTGAGTGGCTGGATGCGGACAACGGCCAGACCATCAAGGTGACCAACCCGGCCACCGGCGAAGTCATCGGTACCGTGCCGAAGATGGGCACCGCGGAAACTCGCCGTGCCATCGAAGCCGCCGACAAGGCCCTGCCGGCCTGGCGTGCCCTGACTGCGAAAGAGCGCTCGGCCAAGCTGCGTCGCTGGTTCGAACTGATGATCGAGAACCAGGACGACCTGGCTCGCCTGATGACCACCGAACAGGGCAAGCCGCTGGCCGAAGCCAAGGGCGAAATCGCCTACGCGGCCTCGTTCATCGAGTGGTTCGCCGAAGAAGCCAAGCGCATCTACGGTGACACCATCCCAGGCCACCAGCCAGACAAGCGCCTGATTGTCATCAAGCAGCCAATCGGCGTTACCGCGGCCATCACCCCGTGGAACTTCCCGGCCGCCATGATCACCCGTAAAGCCGGCCCGGCCCTGGCCGCTGGCTGCACCATGGTCCTCAAGCCGGCTTCGCAAACCCCATACTCCGCTCTGGCGCTGGTCGAGCTGGCCCACCGTGCCGGCATCCCGGCTGGCGTGCTGAGTGTGGTTACCGGCAGCGCCGGTGAAGTTGGCGGCGAACTGACCGGCAACTCCCTGGTACGCAAGCTGTCCTTCACCGGCTCGACCGAAATCGGTCGCCAGCTGATGGAAGAATGCGCCAAGGACATCAAGAAGGTTTCCCTGGAGCTGGGTGGCAACGCCCCGTTCATCGTGTTCGACGACGCCGACCTGGACAAGGCGGTCGAGGGCGCGATCATCTCCAAGTACCGTAACAACGGCCAGACCTGCGTCTGCGCCAACCGTATCTACGTGCAGGACGGCGTCTACGACGCGTTCGCCCAGAAGCTGGCCGCTGCAGTTGCCAAGCTGAAGATCGGTAACGGCCTGGAAGAAGGCACCACCACTGGCCCGCTGATCGACGGCAAGGCTGTCGCCAAGGTCCAGGAGCACATCGAGGACGCCGTCAGCAAAGGCGCCAAAGTGCTGTCCGGTGGCAAGCTGATCGAAGGCAACTTCTTCGAGCCGACCATCCTGGTTGACGTACCGAAGACCGCTGCTGTCGCCAAGGAAGAGACGTTCGGCCCACTGGCGCCGCTGTTCCGCTTCAAAGACGAAGCCGAAGTCATCGCCATGTCCAACGACACCGAGTTCGGCCTGGCCTCGTACTTCTACGCCCGTGACATGAGCCGTGTGTTCCGTGTCGCCGAAGCCCTGGAGTACGGCATGGTGGGTATCAACACCGGCCTGATCTCCAACGAAGTGGCGCCGTTCGGTGGTATCAAGGCTTCGGGCCTGGGCCGCGAAGGTTCCAAGTACGGTATCGAGGACTACCTCGAAATCAAATACCTGTGCATCAGCGTCTGATAGCACGGTAAAGGCTTTACCTCTGCCAGCGGGGCGCGAGAGCGACGTCTCGCTGGCCTTTTTTACATTGCAGTACCTGGTGGCCAGGGCGTTCACGACAGTCGATCAACGAATACTGTTCGCGAGCACTCCCAGCCGCCCCCGAATAA
Organism: Pseudomonas sp. NBRC 111139; assembly: GCF_001753955.1. Lineage (NCBI taxonomy): Bacteria > Pseudomonadati > Pseudomonadota > Gammaproteobacteria > Pseudomonadales > Pseudomonadaceae > Pseudomonas > Pseudomonas sp. NBRC 111139. Next base: position 68,175 of record NZ_BCBP01000030.1, on the reverse strand, counting down.
AAGCGCCATTCCTGTCGGCGCAATGAGGGCATTATGAGCAAAACCAACGAATCCTTGATGCAACGTCGTGTAGCTGCCGTCCCACGTGGCGTCGGCCAGATCCACCCGATCTTCGTCGACACCGCGAAGAACTCGACCGTGATCGACGTTGAAGGCCGCGAACTGATCGACTTCGCCGGCGGCATCGCAGTACTGAACACCGGCCACCTGCACCCGAAAGTGGTTGCAGCCGTGCAAGAGCAGCTGACCAAGGTCAGCCACACCTGCTTCCAGGTGCTGGCTTACGAGCCCTACGTAGAGCTGTGCGAAAAGATCAACAAGCTGGTCCCAGGCGACTTCGACAAGAAGACCCTGCTGGTCACCACCGGCTCCGAAGCCGTTGAAAACGCCGTCAAGATCGCCCGTGCTGCCACTGGCCGCGCTGGCGTCATCGCCTTCACCGGCGGTTATCACGGCCGTACCATGATGACCCTGGGCCTGACCGGCAAGGTCGTGCCGTACTCCGCTGGCATGGGCCTGATGCCAGGCGGCATCTTCCGCGCCCTGTTCCCGAGCGAACTGCACGGTATCAGCGTTGACGACGCCATCGCCTCGGTCGAGCGCATCTTCAAGAACGACGCCGAGCCGCGCGACATCGCCGCGATCATCCTCGAGCCAGTACAAGGCGAAGGCGGCTTCCTGCCAGCGCCGAAAGAGCTGATGAAACGCCTGCGCGCCCTGTGCGACCAGCACGGCATCCTGCTGATCGCCGACGAAGTACAAACTGGCGCTGGCCGTACCGGCACCTTCTTCGCCATGGAACAGATGGGCGTTGCGCCTGACCTGACCACCTTCGCCAAATCCATCGCTGGCGGCTTCCCGCTGGCCGGTGTGTGCGGCAAGGCCGAATACATGGACGCCATCGCGCCTGGCGGCCTGGGCGGTACCTACGCCGGTTCGCCGATCGCTTGCGCCGCGGCCCTGGCCGTGATCGAAGTGTTCGAAGAAGAAAAACTGCTGGACCGCAGCAAGGCTGTGGGTGAGCGCCTGACCGCCGGCCTGCGCGAAATCCAGAAGAAGTACCCGATCATCGGCGACGTCCGTGGTCTGGGCTCGATGATTGCCGTCGAAGTCTTCGAGAAAGGCACTCACACCCCGAACGCTGCTGCTGTTGGCCAGGTTGTCGCCAAGGCTCGTGAAAAGGGTCTGATCCTGCTGTCTTGCGGCACCTACGGCAACGTCCTGCGTATCCTGGTTCCGCTGACCGCCGAAGACGCGCTGCTGGACAAAGGCCTGGCCATCATCGAAGAGTGCTTCGCTGAAATCGCCTGATGTGACGCGCTTCAGAAAAAACCCGCCTCGGCGGGTTTTTTTATGCCCAGATAAGCCATGTGGCGCTATGGTTATCGGAGGATTGGCTTTGGAAGCTGCGACGGACTGTGTGTCAGGGTATTCAGGAGTAGTTGGTGATGAGCGCTGCAGCCCCCACCCCACCAAGCGTACTGATTGTAGAAGGCGATCCTTGGGTACGGGACATGCTCAGCGAGATGCTGCTCAGCGTGCGCTGTGACGCCCGCCTGCAGGTATGCGCTGACGGCGCGCAGGCGCTCAGTGCCCTGTCCAGCAAGCCGGACCTGATCATCGCTGCCCGCGAGCTGGCCGGTGTCGACGGCCTCGACCTGCTGCGCAAGGTGCGCGCCAAAGGGCCAGGGGTGCCGTTCATTCTCATGAGTAACCGCAATGACAGCGCCAGTGTGCGCGAAGCGCTGCCCCTGCACCCCACGGCTTACCTGAGCAAGCCACTGAACCTGGATAACCTGCGCAAGCGCCTGCAAGAGTTGCTGCTGGCCGTTGGCGAGGAGATTGCCTGCCCGGTACCGGCGTTGCAGGCGGGAGCCAGCCTGCCAGCCTACCTTGAGCAGCGCCGCGCTACCGCCGATGGCGGGCCGCTGCTGGCCGATGTGCAGGTAGCGATCAATCGAGCGCTAAACCCTCAGGGCCTGAACCTCAGGGTGCTCGAAGAGGAGGTGCGTAACGACCCGCAGGTGACGGCGGTGCTGATCGCTGCCGCCAATAGTGCGGCATTGCACCGTGAAGCCCCGGTGCAGACGTTGCTGCAGGCCCTGAACAAGCTTGGCAGTACCCAAAGCATGAACCTGATCCTGGGCATGACCCTCAAGCGCAGCGCACGCCTCAGCGACCCACTGTTGGCAGAGCACGCCGCCCGTTACTGGGACCTGTCACTGCACACTGCCGAATATGGCCGCACCTTGGCGCGCATGCTCGAACTGGACGAGGGCCGTTGTTATTGCGCGGGCTTGCTGCATTGCCTGGGCGACCTGGCGGTGTTGCGCTGCCTGCAAGAGTGGCGGTTGGCCGGGGGAGACCTGGACGAGCGCAATGTGCAGCAATCGCTGGAAGCGTTTGGTGCGGCGTTCGGCTCGGCGCTGCGTACCCGCTGGCGTTTGCCGCTGGCACTGCGCGAGTTGATCGCTGCGATCTACCAGTTGGGCGGTGGCGTTTACTCGCGGGAGATCCTGGCCATGAACCTGGCTGGGCAGTTGTCGCGGCTGCCGGCTGGGCAGGGGCTGGAGAAGGTGGCCAGCGGCAAGACGGCGCGCCTGCTCAAGCTTGGCCTGCCGGAGCTGAGGCGGTTGCGCAAAGAGGAGAACCCGGAAGTAAAACCGCAGGAAGAACCGCCGGTGGCTGGGGCCGAGGTTTCCAGCTGAGATTCGGGGGCCGCATTGCGGCCCTTCGCGGGCTTGCCCGCTGCCACAGGTGTGGCGCCGGGCCCGCGAATACCGGCCAAAGCCGGTGCCCTTGCCGCCTGATCAGCCGCGGACTATCTGGTTCTTGCCCTGCCGCTTGGCCTGGTACATTGCCGCATCGGCCCGCGCATACAGGCTGTCCAGCGCCACATCCTCATCGGTCAGCTCGGTCAGCCCCTGGCTCACCGTCACCCCGTACGTCTGCTGGCCATGGCTGAAGCTCAAGTGCTGAATCTGCCGTTGCAAGCGCTCGGCAATCTGCTCCGCGACCTGGGCGTTGCAGCCCGGAAACACCGCCGCAAATTCTTCGCCGCCAATGCGTCCGAACAGGTCGCCCCGGCGTAGCACGGCCTTGCCGCTGTCGGCGATGTGTTGCAGCACCTGGTCGCCTTCCTGGTGGCCATAGCTGTCATTGATGCGTTTGAAGTCGTCGATATCCAACAGCAGGAAAGCCAGCGGTGTACCGTCCTCGCGTGCACTGTCGAAGGCTTGCTGAGCACATTCGAAAAAGTGCCTGCGGTTACTGCTCTGGGTCAGCACGTCGGTGGTGGCCAGGCGCTGCAGTTCGCCTTCAAGCTGCTTCTTCTCGGTGATGTCTTCGGCGATACCGACAATGATTACCCGGTCGCCATCGTGCTGCTGGTTGATGTAGCACTTGTCGCTCAGCCAGCGCAGTTGCCCATCGGCATTGAGGATGCGGTACTCGCGGTCTTCCACCGCCCCCTTGAGCAGTACCTGGGCCAGGCTACGTTCGGCGAACTCGAGGTCGTCGGGGTAGATGCTGTCACGCCATTCGTTGTAGTCAGCCAGCACCAGGCTGACCGGGCGGCCGAAGATGCGCTCGTAGGCTGGGCTCACGTACAGCACCTGGCGGGTTTCCCAGTCGAAGGCCCAAAGCACTGCGTTGACGCTGTCGAGCAACGAGCTGAACAGCTGATCACGCTCACTCAGGCGGGCAACCTCACCTTGGGCGTGGAGCAACGCCAGTAAAGTCTGGGCAGCTTCGGGAGGAGGGGTGCCGGGGAAAATCGTTGGAATGTTCTTGGCCATGTGCACGGAGCAGGTCTCAACGTGAAAGCGTGCGGCCAACATCCGGCCCGCCACGCAGGCGATATTCCGGATTCGAGTGGAGAGGCGGGGGCGAAGTTCCGAACGGCACGCCCCGTTGCGGGGCGTGCCGATCAACGGCGGTCAGGCGCCGGTCGGGCGCAGCGAGTAAGTCTTGAGTTGTGCTGCGAAGTCGCGCAGTGCCTGGATGCCGCTGGTTTCGGCCTCGTGTACCCAGTCTTTCATGGCAGCCAGCATGTCGTGGCCGTTGGCACTGGTGCGCGCCCAGATCTGCTGCAGGGCCAGGCGTTTTTCGTAGATGGTTTTCAGTGCCTGGCTGTGCGCGAGCATGGACTCGATGCGCACGTGGTGGCGGTCTTCCAGCAGGCTGGTTTCGCGCGAGAGCAGCCGTTTGGCACGGCGGAAGCGGTAACGCACCGAGGCGTCGACACGGGCCAGTTCCTGTTTCACCAGCGGGCCGATCACCAGCTTGCGGTACTGGGCCATGATCTGGAAGCGGTTGTTGAGGATGGCCATGGCGGTGTCCATGTCCAGGCTGGCCTTGCCGGCCACCCGGTGGGCGATGGGCGCCACGCGCTGCACCTTGGCCAGACGCAGCAGGCAGAACAAGCGGATCCACGCCCAGCCCATGTCGAACTCCCAGCGTTTGACCGAGAGCTTGGCCGAGTTGGGGTAGGTGTGGTGGTTATTGTGCAGTTCTTCACCGCCGATGATGATGCCCCAGGGCACCAGGTTGGTGGCGGCGTCGCGGCATTCGAAGTTGCGATAGCCCAGGGCATGGCCCAGGCCGTTGACCACACCGGCGGCCCAGAACGGAATCCACATCATCTGCACCGCCCAGATGGTGATGCCCAGGGTGCCGAACAGCAGCAGATCGATCACCGCCATCAGTGCGATGCCGCCCAGTTTGTAACGCGAGTACAGGTTGCGCTCAATCCAGTCATCCGGGCAGTTCTTGCCATAGATGCGCAGGGTTTCGGGGTTGCGTGCCTCTTCACGGTACAGCTCGGCACCTTTGCGCAGCACCGTGCCCAGGCCCTTGTACACCGGGCTGTGCGGGTCGTCGGGGGTTTCGCACTTGGCGTGGTGCTTGCGGTGGACGGCGGTCCACTCACGGGTGTTCTGCGCCGTGGTCAGCCACAGCCAGAAGCGGAAGAAGTGCTTGAGCGCGCCGTTGAGCTCCAGGGCCCGGTGCGCGGAGTAGCGATGCAGGTAGACCGTGACGCTGACAATGGTCACGTGGGTCATCAACAGAGTGATGCCGACCAGTTGCCAGGCCGACAGGTCGAGCAGGCCGTTATACCACATAGGTGCAAATACCCTCGAAATGCAGGGGGAAGGGCTGATTATCCCTTGGCGGGGAAATAAAACCAGTCAACCGTTGAGATAGGAGGTCACGACATGTTTCAGCCTTTATAATGCCCGCTCCTTTTTGATGGCCTTTCCCACCCGACATGTCTGTTTCCGTTCGCGACGCCTTGCGCATGGCTGCGCTGTATGTGGTGCTCTCGATCCTCTGGCTTGCGCTGGCAGAGGTGATGCTGCACAGCATGACTGACGACCCCTTGGCATTGACTGTGGGGCGGCAGATCAACGTGGTGGTCTGGGTGCTGCTCAGTGCCGTGCTGATCTACGTGTCGCGTGTGCGCCTGCTCAATTTCATCGGCCATGGCGCGCGTTTGCGTTGCGAAGACCGTGAACGGCTGCGCATGGCTGCCGCGGTGTTCGACAGTACCCTCGAGGGTGTGCTGGTGACCGACCGCCAAGGCCTGATCGTGCACGTCAATCGTGCCTTCATGCGCATCACCGGCTACCAGCAGGACGAGGTCATCGGCCATCGCCCGAGCAAGTTCAAGTCGGGCCGCCATGGCCTGGCCTTCTACCAGGAAATTTTTGCCACCCTGGCCGAGAAGGGCGAGTGGAGTGGTGAAATCTGGAACCGGCGCAAAAGCGGGGAAATCTACCCGCAGTGGCAGACCATTTGCGCCATTCGTGATGACGAAGGTGAGCTCAGCCATTACGTGGCGGTGTTCAGTGACATCAGCGCCATCAAGCATTCGGAACAAGAGCTTGCCTACCTCGCCCACCACGACCCGCTGACCGGCCTGCCCAACCGCCTGCTGTTTACCGACCGGGTGGAGCAGGCATTGGCGGCGGCGCAGGCCAACAAGCGCGGTTGCGCCCTGTTGCTGCTGGACCTGGATCATTTCCAGAGCATAAACGACGGCCTGGGCCATACCATTGGCGACCAGTTGCTGAAGCTGGTAGGCGAGCGTCTGGGAGAGGTGTTGGGTAACGGCATGACCCTGGCGCGACTGGGCGGCGACGAGTTCGGCGTGCTGGCCGAGAACTGCCAGCAGGTTGGCCAGGCGGGCAAGCTGGCGCAGTGCATCATCGAGCGCATGCGTGAGCCGTTTCAGTTCGAGGGCAATCGTCTGTTCATCAGCGCCAGCGTCGGAATCAGCCTGTTCCCCAGCGATGCCTTGAGTGCCGAGCAGTTGCTGCGCAATGCCGACTCGGCGTTGTACAAGGCCAAAAGCAACGGTCGGGCCTGTTATGCGCTGTACACCGAAGAGCTGACCGCCCACGCCCAGCATCGGGTCGAGACCGCCGCCGAATTGCGTCGGGCCCTGGAGCAGGATGAACTGCGGGTGTACTTTCAGCCGGTACACGACTTGGCGACGGGCCGGCAGGTCGGGGTCGAGGCGTTGGTGCGCTGGCAGCACCCCGGGCGCGGACTGGTACCGCCGAGTGAGTTCATCCCGATTGCCGAACGCACCGGCCTGATTGCCGAGATCGATACCTGGGTGCTGCAACAGGCCTGTCGGCAAATGGTGCAGTGGCAGGCTGAAGGCCGGCAGCTGGCATTTGTTGGGGTGAACATCTCCAGTCGCCTGTTTGGCCAGCATGAGCTGTATCGGCAGGTAGCCGAAGTGCTGCACGACACCGGCCTGGCCCCGGCCTTGCTGGAGCTGGAAGTGACCGAAAGCGCGGTGATGGAAGACCCTGAGGTGGCGCTGGAGCAACTGCACCGCTTGCGCGAACTGGGGGTGACCCTGGCCATCGACGACTTTGGCACGGGGTATTCGTCACTGCTGCGGCTCAAGCGTTTGCCGGTGCAGAAGCTGAAAATCGACCAAGGGTTTGTGGCTGGGTTGCCAGTGGATGAAGACGACATCGCCATTGTGCGGGTGATCATCGCCTTGGCCCGTAGCATGGGTATGCAGGTGCATGCCGAGGGCATCGAGCAGGCGGAACAGGCCAGCTTCCTGTTGCAGGAGGAGTGCCAGTTGGGGCAAGGGTACTGGTTCGGGCGGCCAGTGCCGGCTGCGGATCTTCGCTGGGATTGAGACCGGGCTGCAAAGCAGCCCTCAGATTTCAACGCTTGTTCAAACCCTTCGCCAGGCGGTCCCCGCCCAGCTGGATCAACGCCACTAACGCTACCAGCATGGCGATCACGGTCAGCATGATCTGGCTGTCGAAACGCTGGTAGCCATACCGATAGGCGATATCCCCCAGCCCGCCGGCACCAATCGCCCCGGCCATCGCCGACGAGTTGATCAAGGTCACCAAGGTAATGGTGAAGCCCCCGACGATCCCCGGCAGCGCCTCGGGCAACAGTACATGCCAGACGATGTGCCAGCGCCGGCAGCCCATGGCCTGTGCGGCTTCCACCAGACCATGGTCGACCTCACGCAGGCTGACCTCGGCAATCCGCGCAAAGAACGGTGTGGCGGCAATGGTCAGCGGTACCACTGCCGCCCACACACCATAAGTGGTACCCACCACCAGGCGGGTGAAAGGAATCAGTGCAACCATCAGGATCAGAAACGGAATCGAGCGGAACAGGTTGACGAAGGCGCCCAGCACCCGGTTCAGCAGCCGCGCCTCGAAGATCCCACCCTTGTCGCTGGTGACCAGCAGCACCGCCATGGGTACACCCACCAGCAGGGCGATCAGTGACGAAACCCCAACCATCAGCAGCGTATCAAGCAAGCCTTCCAGCAGGCGATCAAACCACATGGCCCAATACCTCCACGTCCTCGGCCCAACGGCGGGCACGTTCCAGCAATTGATGGGTGTCGTGCGGCGAGTGTTGCACCGAGAGGATGAGTTGCCCCAAGGCATGTTCGCCGATGGTTTCCACGCCGCCCTGCAGCAGACGCACACGCCCGCCCAGGTCGTTGAACAGGGCAGACAGCTCTGGCTCGCCAAGCACCGTCAGTTTCAGCACTACGGCGCTGTTGCCGCTCGCCGGGTGGGCCTGGAGGCTGGCTTGCAGTGCGGCGGGTAGCTTGGCCTGCAAAGGGGCGAGCAGGGTGCGGGTAACCTCGTGACGAGGTGAACCAAACACCCGCCAGACCTCGCCCTGCTCGACCACTGCGCCGCGTTCCAGCACCACAACCCGGTGGCAGATGTCGCGAATCACCGCCATTTCGTGGGTGATCAGCACGATGGTCAGCCCCAGGCGCTGGTTGATATCGCGCAGCAGCTCCAGGATCGAGGCGGTGGTTTCCGGGTCCAGCGCCGAGGTGGCCTCGTCGCACAGCAGGATCTCGGGGGTGTGCACCAGTGCCCGGGCAATGCCCACGCGCTGTTTCTGCCCGCCGGACAGTTGCGCCGGGTACACGTGATGTTTTTCCTGCAGGCCGACCAGTTCCAGCAATTCGCGCACCTTGCGCTGGCGTTCGGCTTTTGCCACGCCGGCGACTTTCAACGGCAACTCGACGTTCTGCCACACGGTCTTGGCCGACATCAGGTTGAAGTGCTGGAAGATCATGCCGATGCGCCGGCGCAGGGCCACAAGCTGGTCCTCATTGAAAGGCGCGATATCCACCTGGTCGATCAATACGCGGCCCTGGCTGGGTTGCTCCAGGCGGTTGATGGTGCGCAGCAGTGATGACTTACCGGCGCCGCTGCGGCCGATGATGCCGAAGATCTCGCCATGGCGGATGTTCAAGTCAATGCCTTGCAAGGCCGGTTGCGCCTGGCCCGGGTAGGTCTTGCCCAGGCCGATGAAGCGCACGTGGGCTTCATTGACCTCGGGGCGCAGGGCCTGTTCCCTGGCCGCTGGCGGCAGTGCTTGGGGTGTAGGCGCCCTGAGCGCGCTGGCCTGGCTCATGTCAGCCTTCCCAGCCGGCTTGGTAGAGCTTGCCGTGAGCTTTGTTCAACGCAGCGCGCACCGCTGGCGAATGCTGGTAGATGTCGACGAACTTGGCCAGGCGTGGATCGTCCTTGCTTTGCGGGCGAATGACGAACTGGATCACGTATTCCTTGTTTTCCAGCCCGTCGAACAGCAACGCCGAGGTGGCATCGAAGGTGTTGGCCAGGCGGATGTAGGCCGGGTAACCCTGCACCAGGTCGGCGTCGTCGTAGGCACGTACCAGTTGCACCGCCTCCACCTGAAGGATCTTCAGCTTTTTCGGGTGGGCGACGATGTCATCCTCGGTGGCCTTGTAGCCCACGCCGGGCTTCAGGGTGATCAACCCGGCCTTGGCCAGCAGCAGCAGGCCACGGCCGCTGTTGATCGGGTCGTTGGCGATGGCCACGCTGGCGCCTTCAGGCAGCTCGGCAAAGCTTTTGTACTTTTTCGAGTACAGGCCAACGTTGTTGATGATGCCCGGGGCGTAAGGCACGAGGTTGAAGCCTGCAGCAGCCTTGGCGTTTTCCAGGAAAGGGATGTGCTGGAAGTAGTTCGCGTCGATGTCGCCGCTGTTGAGGCTGACATTGGGCGCAATCCAGTCGCTGAACTCGATCAGCTTCACTTCCAGGCCTTGCTTGTGGGCTTCTTCCACCGCGGCTTCCAGCGGAATGGCAAAGGCCGAGGTGGTACCGATCTTCAACGGCTCGGCAGCAAGGGCACCGGCGCACAGGCCGAGGGTGATGGCAATGGCCGCGACGGGCCGGAACAGTTTCTCAAGCATGGTGCAGGGCTCCAGTCGGGGCAGGGGTAAAGCGGTAAGCCGAGCCAGGATGGTCGGCGGGTAAGTGCGGGTGGTCGGCCTGGAACAGTTTTTCGCGCAGGGTGCCTTCGGTGTAGGCCGTCTTGTAGCGGCCACGCAGCTGAAGTTGCGGGATGACCAGCTCGACGAAGTCCTCGAAGCTCTCCGGGGTGACGGTGCGGGTCAGGTTGAAACCGTCCAGGCCGGTTTCATCGATCCACGCGATCAACTGCTCGGCCACCTGTTCAGGCGCGCCGACCAGGGTTACGTAGCGGCCGCCCAGGGCGTGTTGCTGCAACAGGCGCCGGCGGGTCCAGGCGTTGTCTTGCAACTGGCGCGTGGCTGACTGGATGGCGTTGCCCTGGCTGAAGGCAATGGGTTGGTCCAGTTCATAGGCGGCGAAGTCGATGCCAGTGGACGCGGCGAAGTGCGCGACGCCCGCTTCGGCGCTGGCGTGGCGCAGGTACTCGGCGTGTTTGGCCTGGGCCAGTTGCTCGGTGGCCGCGACGATCACCGTGATGCCCATGAACACTTTGACTGCCTGCGGGTCGCGGCCGGCGACCTGGGTGGCCGCGCGAACCTTGTCGACCTGGGCACGGGTGGCTGCCTTGTCTTGGCCACTGATGAACACGCATTCGGCATGGTTGCCGGCGAAGGCCAAGCCACGCGCAGAGCTGCCAGCCTGGAACAGCACCGGGGTGCGCTGGGGTGAGGGCTCGCACAGGTGGTAGCCTTCGACCTTGTAGAACTCGCCCTGGTGCTGAACCTTGCGCACCTTGTCGGGCGTGGCATAGACGCGATGCTCGCGGTCGGCGACCACTGCGTCATCGGCCCAACTGCCTTCCAGCAGCTTGTACAACACCTGCAGGTATTCATCGGCCTGGTCGTAGCGGCGATCATGCGCCGGTTGCTGCGCCAGGCCCATGGCCCGGGCAGCGCTGTCGAGGTAGCCGGTGACAATGTTCCAGCCCACCCGGCCATTGCTCAGGTGGTCGAGTGTGGAAAGTCGCCGGGCGAACAGGTACGGCGCCTCGTAGGTGAGGTTGGCGGTAAGGCCAAAACCCAGGTGACGAGTGACTGCAGCCATGGCGGAGACCAGCAGCAGCGGGTCGTTGACAGGCAGCTGGATCGACTCCTTGAGGGTGACGTCCAGAGACTTGCCGTAGATGTCGTAGGTGCCGACGATGTCGGCAATGAAAAGCCCGTCGAACAGACCCCGCTCCAGCAGGCGTGCCAGGTTGGTCCAGTAGTCCAGGGTCTTGTACTGGGTTGAAGTGTCCCGTGGGTGGGTCCACAGACCGTGGTTGATGTGCCCGATGCAGTTCATGTTGAAGGCATTGAGCAGAATCTGCTTGGCCATCAGATGGTCCCCCGGCGTGGCGGGTTGGCATCGTTGAGGTAGTAGTTGCCGATGGCGTGGTACTTCCAGCGCACCGGGTCGTGCAGGGTGTGCACGCGAGCGTTGCGCCAGTGGCGGTCGAGGTTGTGTTCGGCCAATGTTGCCTGGCTGCCGCCCAGTTCGAACAGGGTGGTACCGGCGGTGAGGGAAATTTCGGTGCTGATGGCGCGTGCTTCGGCCACGGCAATGGAGGCGGCGGCCACGTTGTCGGCAGTGCTGTCGTCGCGGGCGCGGTCGAGGTATTCGCCTGCGCGCTCCAGCAGGGCTTCGGCCGCATGCAAGCGGATCGCCAGATGGCCGAAGCTTTTCAGCGTCAGCGGGTCATCCGTGGCCTTGTCCAGGCCGGAGTCGACCCACGGACGGCTGCGGGTGCGCACGAAGTGCAGGGCGTCTTCATAGGCGGCGCGGGCAATGCCGGTGTCGATGGCGGCATGGAGGATCTGCGCCAGCGGGCCGACCGGGGTAGGGCGCTCGAAGGCGCTTTGGAACGGCACCACGTCGGCTGCGCTGACGTACACGTTATCGAACACCACCGAACCGCTGCCGGTGGTGCGCTGGCCGAAGCCGCTCCAGTCGTCGATCACCTGCAGCCCTTGGCTGTCGGCCGGGACGAAGGCCAACTGTTGTATGCCTTGTTCATCCACGACCGAGGTTGGAATGCGTTGGGCATAGATGGCGCCTGTGGAATAGAACTTGCGCCCGTTGATGCGGAAACCGTCGCCGTCACGGCTCAGGCGGGTGGTGCGCTCGTGGGCGGTCTTGGTGCCCAGCTCGGCCAGGGCATTGCCGAAACGGCGGCCGGCCAGTACCTCGGTGTACAGGCGCTGTTGCTGTTCGGGGCTGCCGTTTACCCGCAGCACTTCCAGACCGTAGAAATGATTCTGCGGAATCTGCCCCAGCGAACCGTCGGCCTGCGCGATACGGGCGATGACCTTGGCCAGGGTGACGTTGGATACGCCGGCACCGCCGAAGGCTTTGGGCACGCTGATGGCCCACAGGCCGGAGCGGGTGAACAGCTCGAGTTCGGCCAGCGGCAGGCGGCGCTCGCGGTCGCGCAAGGCGCTGTCGCGGCGCAGTTGCTGGGCGATGTCTTCGGCGACGGCCAGGGCTTGGGCGTCGTTGGTGATGATAGCGATTGTCATGGAGTTCTCCGGGGGCCGCTTTGTGGCCCTTCGCGGGCTTGTCCGCTCCCACAGGTGAAGTGATGCCCGTTCAGGCGGTGGCAATCCTGTGGGAGCGGGCAAGCCCGCGAAGGGCTGCGCAGCAGCCCCAAAGGCAGCAAATCAGATCCAGGAATGCCGTGCAGGCAGGGTGCCGTTAAGGTGGTAAGCGCCCACCGCGTGGTACTTCCAGCGCACCGGGTCGTGCAGGGTGTGCACCCGAGCGTTTCGCCAGTGGCGGTCGAGGTTGAACTCGGCAAGGGTGGCGCGGCTGCCGGCCAGCTCGAACAGCTTTTCGCTGGCCTGCAGGGCAATTTCGGTAGTCAGCACCTTGGCCTCGGCCACCGCAATCGAGGCACGTGCCGCACTGGCTGCGTCGATAGGCGCAGCATTGACCTCGTCGAGTACCCGAGCGGCTTTGCGCAGCAGCGCTTCGGCGGCGTGCAGCTCGAGTTTCAGGCGGCCGATGTCGGCAATTACATAAGGGTCGTCACTGGCACGGTCGACGTTGGCTTCAATCCACGGCCGGGACTTTTCGCGCACGAAGGTGATCGCATCATCGATAGCTGCTTCGGCGATGCCAGCGTCGATCGCCGCCTGGATCAGCTGCGAAGCGGCGCCCTGAATGTTGGGGATATCGCGCTGGCGCCAGTTGTCGATTACCAGTTCTGCGTCCACCGGCACCTGGTCCAGCAGCACGGTACCGCTGGCGGTGGTGCGCTGGCCGAACCCGGACCAGTCATCGACAATGCGCAACCCCGGGCTGCCCCGGCGCACGAATGCCAGGCGCTGGCGGCCTTCGTCGTCGAGGGCTTTTACCGCCACCCAATGGGCGAACAAGGCACCGGTGGAGTAGAACTTCTCGCCACTTATGCGGTAGCTGTCGCCGGCGCGCGTGATTCGGGCCTTGAGGGTGAGGGTATCCCTGGTGCCACGCTCAGGCCCGGCATTGCCGATGCGCCAGCCGTCGAGCACGCTGCGAAAGATCCGCGCTTGCTGCGCCTCGCTGGCCGTCAGGCGCAGCAGTTGCAGCATGCCGAACTGGTTCTGCGGGATCTGCCCCAGGGCGGGGTCGGCGGCGCTGATCAGGCGGAACACTTCGGCGACGGTTGCGAACGATACGTCGGGGCCACCGTAGGCCTTGGGTACGCTGATGCTGCCCAGACCGCTGCGGGTAAACAGTTCGATTTCGGCCCAGGGCAGTTTGCGTTGCTGGTCGCGCCGGGCAGCTTGCTCACGGGCGACATCGGCCAGTTCGCGGGCCGCTTGCAGGGCCTCGGCGTCGTTGCGCAGTACCTTGGCCGGCAGCAGCGGGGGCGAGCTGTCCAGATCGCTATGGAATTGGGTGTTGGCTTGGCTGGGCATCAGTGCCGCTCCTTGGCTGCACTCAATGCCCTGGCGTTACGCACTGGGGTGATTGTGATCCTGACCATTCCTGACCTCACAAAATAGTTATGTCGCTACAGCTGATCGCGACAGATGTGTGCTGGTCCGGTGGTCCGGTTTATATACCCTAATGATTTATAAAAATTTTATGAACTAACTTTTTGGAATATTTATAGAAGGGGGGGATTTGTTAAGGGCGTGCTGGCCTCTTCGCGGGTAAACCCGCTCCTACACATGCCTCAAGATCTGTGCATTCACTGTAGGAGCGGGTTTACCCGCGAAAGGGCCGGAACAGGTTTACTCGGAGGCCGCAGTCCCGAGGAACTTGCGCAAGAACTGCCGGGTACGTTCTTCCTTCGGCGCCGCGAACAGCGCCTTGGCTTCGCCCTGCTCCACGATCACGCCCTTGTCGAAGAAGATCACCCGGTTCGCCACGTCCCGGGCAAAGCTCATCTCGTGGGTGACGATGATCATGGTGCGCTTTTCCTCGGCCAGGCCGCGGATGGTCGCCAATACTTCACCGACCAGCTCCGGGTCCAGCGCCGAGGTCGGTTCGTCGAACAGGATTACCTCTGGTTCCATGGCCAGGGCGCGGGCGATGGCCACGCGTTGCTGCTGGCCGCCGGACAGGCGCCGTGGGTAGGCGTCTTCCTTGCCCGCCAGGCCGACTTTGGCCAGCAGGCGCCGGCCGAGCTCGATGGCCTGTTCGCGAGGCGTCTTCTTGACGATCACCGGCCCCTCGATCACGTTCTCCAGGGCAGTGCGATGGGGGAACAGGTTGAAGTTCTGGAACACGAACCCGGCTTGCTGGCGCAAACGGCGAATCGCACCCTGCTGCCCGCCCAAAGGGCGGTTGGCATCGATGCTGATGGCGCCGATCTGGATCTGCCCGGCATCGGGGGTTTCCAGCAGGTTAAGGCAGCGCAAGAAGGTGGTTTTGCCCGAGCCACTGGGGCCGATGATGGCCACCACTTCACCGGGCTGCACGGTCAGGTCAATACCGTTGAGCACGGTCTGGCCCTTGAACCGCTTGGTCAGGCCTTTGACTTCAATCATGCTCAATGCTCCTGGTCATGCTGGTTGACCCGCGCTTCCATGCGGTTCTGGAAGTGCGCAAGGATGCTGCACAGCACCCAGTAGATGACCGCGACCGCCACGTACATGGTGAACACTTCGAACGTGCGCGCTGTAATCAGCTGGGCTTGGCGGAACAGCTCGGGCACCTGGATGGTTGCCGCCAGGGCAGTGTCCTTTACCAGCGAGATGAAGCTGTTGCCCAGCGGTGGCAGCGCGGTGCGCAAGGCCTGTGGCAGGATCGCCCGGCGCATGGCTTGCACGCGGGTCATGCCGATGCTGGCGGCTGCTTCCCACTGGCCACGGTCGATCGAGGAAATGGCTGCGCGCAGGATCTCGCAGATGTAGGCCGCCATGTTCAGCGACAGGCCGATCAGCGAAGCGGGGATTGGGTCGAGCTCGATGCCGATTTGCGGCATGCCGAAATAGATGACGAACAGCTGCACCAGCAGCGGCGTGCCGCGGAAGAACGACACGTAGACCCGCGCCAGCCAGTTCAGCGGCAGAATCTTCGACAGCCGCATCAGCGCCAGGGCAAAGCCCAGCACCAGACCGAAGAACATGCCGCCGACACTGAGCAGCACCGTATAACCCGCGCCCTTCAGCAGGAAGGGCGCGGAATCGACAACGAGTTGCAGGCTTTCAGCGATCATTTGGTGACATCGGCACCGAAGTACTTCTCGGACAGCTTGGCCAGCGTGCCGTCAGCTTTTAGCTTGTCGATGGCCTTGTTGATAGCTGCCAACAGTTCCGGCTCACCTTTGCGCAGGGCCACGCCGCTTTCCAGGCGCGAGAAGGCATCGCCAGCAAGTTGGGTGTCCTTGGCTTTTTGCGCGTATTCCAGCGCCGCCAGGCGGTCGATCAGGATGGCGTCGATACGGCCGTTGCGCAGGTCAGCGAACTTGCTTGGGTCGTCTTCATAGGTGCGCACATCGGCTTGCGGCACGTCTTTTTTCACCCACTGTTCGTAGTTGGTGCCAAGGCCTACGCCGACCTTTTTGCCGGCCAGGTCCTGTGCGCCCTTGATGTTCAGCTGCTCGGCTTTCTTCTTCAGGATCAGTGCCTGGATGCCGGAGACAGTGTAGGGCTCGGAGAAGTCGTACTTTTTCTTGCGCTCTTCGGAAATGGTCACCTGATTGACCACTACATCCAGGCGTTTGGATTCCAGCGCGGCGAGGATGCCGTCCCACTTGGTCGGCTGGATCTTGGCCTTGACCCCCAGCTCCTTGGCCAGCAGCTCAGACAGCTCCACTTCGAAGCCGGTCAGTTTGCCGTTTTCGTCCTGGAAGCTGAATGGCGGGTAGGTGCCCTCGAGGCCGACGTTGATGACGCCTTTTTCCTGAATGGTCTTCAATTGCTCGCCGGCGAAAGCCTGGCTGAGCAGGCCGGCACCCAGCAGGAGGGCCAGGCTGGCGTTGAGTAGCGGTTTGGCGAATTTCGACATGTCAGAGCCCCGCGCTTGTTGTCTAGGTAGTGAGGTGGCGACTATAGGGTTGGCTGATTAGGCCGGGAAATACTAAAAAATAACTTTAATATTCCTTTTTTGATTTGCGCCAGGTGCTGGCTGCTTTGAGGGTAGGCGACGATACCCACTCCGTCATCGCGGCTTATGCCTGACTTAGTGCAGGATGGAATAAAGCGTTGTTTTTTCCAAGCCTCAGATTTGCCGTAAAGTGGATTGCAGCAGGCAGGTTCGGCCTTTTCGCGGGCCTGGCAACAAAATCAGATGGCCTATACGGCAGGAGAACACCGTGAGCGAACAACCTTCATCCGCGCATTGGCAGTTGCAGAGCATTGTCACTGGCCTGCGCGGGGCCCGTGAGCAATGGCGCACCCGTAATGGCCGCAGTATTGGCGAGCAGGGCGGGCGCGAGCTGCCGTCGCGTGAAGCGATGCGACAGATTCTGGAGCAACTGTGCGGGGCGCTGTTCCCCATGCGCCTGGGGCCAGTCGACCTGCGCGAAGAAAGTGAAGACTTCTACGTCGGCCATACCCTGGATGCCGCGCTGACCGCCTTGCTGGCCCAGGCTCGTCTTGAACTTCGTTACGCGGCACGGCAAAGCAAGGCTGAGCTGGCGGGCGTCGACGCCCGTGCGCTGAGCCTGATCCAGGGCTTTGCAGCTGCGCTACCGGAACTGCGCGTTCTGCTCGACACCGATGTGCTGGCCGCCTACCACGGCGACCCGGCAGCGCGCAGCGTCGATGAAGTGCTGCTGTGCTACCCGGGCATCCTGGCGATCATCCATCACCGGCTGGCACACCACCTGTACAAGGCTGGGCTGCCGCTGCTGGCGCGGATCAGTTCGGAGCTGGCGCATTCGGCCACCGGTATCGACATTCACCCGGGGGCGCAGATCGGCCCGAGCTTCTTCATCGATCATGGTACGGGTGTGGTCATTGGTGAAACCGCGATCATCGGCGAGCGCGTGCGCATCTACCAGGCGGTGACCCTGGGCGCCAAGCGTTTCCCCAGCGATGAGTCGGGTACGCTGCATAAAGGCCTGCCACGCCACCCGATCGTCGAGGACGATGTGGTGATCTATGCCGGGGCCACGGTGCTGGGGCGTATTACCATCGGTAAGGGTTCGACCATTGGCGGTAATGTGTGGCTGACGCGCAGTGTGCCGGCTGAAAGCAACATTACTCAGGCCAACCTGCAACTGGATTGCCAGGACAAGAACTGATCCCGCATTGCGATTGCCTTGCTGGCCTCTTCGCGGGCAAGCCCGCGCCTACGACGGACGTACCAGATGTAGGTGCGGGTTTACCCGCAAGAGGCCGAAACAGGACGACACCAATCGGCGCCCCAATTCGCATTGAAATCCGATCCATGTTTAACTTGAACGCTTGTTCAATGAAAAACGCTGGTCCGCTGCCGGTGTTCAACAGGAGGATTCCTTTGCTGAACCCGTTCATTCCGAACCTCACGTCATTCGACGAGGTGCACGCCCTATGAGTGCACCGAACCCTTCCGCTGCCAACGGCAAAATCCGCATGAACCCCCCGGTGTTCTACTTTGCGGCGAGTTTCATCCTCATCTTTGGCCTGGTAGTCATCTCCAACCCGCAAGCCGCAGGTGACTGGTTGCTGGCGGCGCAGAACTGGGCGGCCAACACGGTCGGCTGGTACTACATGCTGGCGATGACGCTGTACCTGGTCTTCGTGGTGGTCACCGCCTTGTCTGGCTACGGCAAGATCAAACTCGGTGCCGACCACGACGAACCCGAGTTCAGCTACCTGTCGTGGGCCGGCATGCTGTTCGCCGCCGGCATCAGCATCACGCTGTTCTTCTTCTGTGTCTCCGAACCGCTGACCCACATGCTGCAACCGCCCCAAGGCGAAGCCGGCACGGTCGAGGCCGGGCGCCAGGCGATGCAGATCCTGTTCCTGCACTGGGGCCTGCATGGCTGGGGGGTGTTCGCCTTCGTCGGCATGGCATTGGCCTATTTCGCCTACCGGCATAACCTGCCGCTGGCCCTGCGTTCGGCGCTGTACCCGCTGATTGGCAAGCGCATCAACGGCCCGATCGGTTATGCGGTGGATGGCTTCGGCATCATCGCCACGGTGTTCGGCCTGGGCGCCGACATGGGCTTTGGGGTGCTGCATCTGAACGCCGGTCTGGACTACCTGTTCGGCATCAGCCACAGCCAGTGGGTGCAGGTGATCCTCATCACCCTGATGATGGGCGCGGCTGTGGCCGTAGCCGTGGCCGGGGTGGAGAAGGGGGTGCGGGTGATGAGCGACATCAACCTGTTCCTGGCCTGTGCGCTGCTGCTGTTCGTGCTGTTCGCCGGGCCTACCCAGCACCTGTTCAACACGCTGATCCAGAACCTGGGCGACTACCTGGGTGCGTTGCCGCGCAAGAGCTTCGACGTGTATGCCTATGGTGAAAACCGGGGCTGGCTGGGCGGCTGGACCGTGTTCTACTGGGCCTGGTGGATTGCCTGGGCGCCGTTCGTGGGCCTGTTCATCGCCCGCATCTCCCGTGGCCGTACCATCCGTGAGTTCGTCTTTGGCGTGCTGCTGATTCCGCTGGGCTTCACCCTGGCGTGGATGTCGATCTTCGGCAATAGCGCCCTGGACCAGGTGATCAACCACGGCATGACCGCACTGGGCCAGTCGGCGCTGGACAACCCGTCGATGAGCCTGTACCTGCTGCTGGAAACCTACCCCTGGAGCAAGGCAGTCATCGCCACCACGGTGTTCATCAGCTTCGTGTTCTTCGTCACCTCGGCCGACTCGGGCACCGTGGTGCTGTCGACCTTGTCGGCCAAGGGCGGTGACGCTGATGAAGATGGGCCGAACTGGCTGCGTATCTTTTGGGGGGCGATGACTGCACTGATCACCAGTGCGCTGTTGTTCGCTGGCAGCATTGATTCGCTGAAGTCGGCAGTGGTGCTGACGTCGCTGCCGTTCTCGCTCATTCTGCTGTGCATGATGTGGGGGCTGCACAAGGCGTTCTACCTGGAGTCGCAGCGGCAGATCGCGCAGATGCACTCGCTGGCCCCGTTCGCCCAGTCACGTCGCGGCCGTGGCGGCTGGCGCCAGCGCCTGAGCCAGGCGGTGCACTTCCCGTCACGAGATGAGGTGTACCGTTTCATGGATGATGTGGTGCGCCCGGCGATTGCCGATGTGCGTGAAGTGTTCGAGCAGAAAGGCCTGGTACTGATTACCCAGGACGACCCTAGCCATGACAACGTCAGCCTGAAGATTGGCCATGGCGAGGAACAGCCGTTCATTTACCAAGTGCAGATGCGTGGCTATTTCACACCATCGTTCGCCTTGGGGGGGCTGGGTACGCAGGAGTTGAAGAACCGCCGCTATTACCGGGCGGAGGTGCACCTGAGCGAAGGCAGCCAGAACTATGACCTGGTGGGCTACAGCAAGGAGCAGATCATCAACGACATCCTCGACCAGTACGAGCGGCACATGCAGTACCTGCACCTGGTGCGCTGACCAAGCTCTCCTGTCCTGGGCTCTTCGCAGGCAAGCCCGCGAAGAGCCCAGGACAGGCAACCGCTAGTAGGGTGCATCCCCAAGGATGGTCGCCCGGTGCATCACCCGCCGGTTCGGCCGGTAATCATCCACCGCAAAATGCTGGGTCACGCGGTTGTCCCAGAACGCCACGTCATTCTCCTGCCAACGCCAGCGAATGCTGAACTCCGGTCGCGTCGCATGGGCGAACAGCAGCCTCAGCAGCGCATCGCTTTCCAGTTCGCTCAGTTCATTGATGCGTGTAGTGAACCCTTCATTGACGAACAACGCCTTGCGCCCGCTCACCGGATGCGTGCGCACCACCGGGTGCGACAGCGGTGGGTTGTTGCGCCGGGTGGCCTCCCAGCGCGTCAGGTCTTCCGGCGTGGTGCCAAAGCGCTCCAGCGGGAACGACTTGGTGAAGTCGTGGGTAGCGGTCAGCCCGTCCAGCATTGCACGCAGCGGCGCCGACAAGGCCTCGAAGGCCGCAATGCCGCTGGCCCAAAGGGTATCGCCACCGTAAGCAGGCAATTGCTTGGCGCTGAGTACCGCGCCCAGTGCCGGGGTCGGCAAAAAGGTCACGTCGGTGTGCCACACGGCGTTGTCGCGCACATCGGTAACCGCCGTGTCGAGCACCAGCACCTGCGGGGTGTCCGGCACGTTGGGGTAAATCGGGTGGATGTGCAGGTCGCCGAAGCGGGCGGCAAAGCGCGCCTGCTGTTCCGGGTTGATCGGCTGGTCACGGAGGAACAGCACCTGGTGCTGGAGCAGTGCCTGTTCGATGGCATCGCGCTCTTCTGCGCTGATATCGCGGCTGATGTCCACGCCGCTGATCTGGGCGCCGAGTGCTGGGCTTAGGGGAGTGATGGTCAGGCTCATGTCGGTCTCTTCAATCGGGCGCCAGTGTGCTGGCGTGGACAATGGAATTCAGTGAATCTGCCCATGCCAGGGCACCAGCTTGCGTTGCAGGGCACGCAGGCTCATTTCCAGAGCGAAGGCGATCAGGGCGATCAGCAGGATGCCCAGCACCACCACGTCGGTGACCAGAAACTGCGCCGCCGATTGCACCATGAAGCCCAGGCCGCTGGTGGCGGCGATCAGTTCAGCGGCCACCAGGGTCGACCAGCCGACCCCCAGGCCAATGCGGATGCCGGTAAGGATGTCAGGCAATGCACTGGGCAAAATGACGTGGCGGATCAGTTGGGCCTTGGTTGCGCCCAGCGACTGCGCCGCGCGCAGCTTGGCCGGATCTACCGTGCGCACACCGGTGGCTGTGGCAATGGCGATGGGGGCGAAGATTGCCAGGTAGATCAGCAGCACTTTCGACAACTCGCCGATACCGCACCAGATGACGATCAGCGGCAGGTAGGCCAGCGGCGGGATGGGCCGGTAGAACTCGATCAGCGGGTCGAGAATGCCGCGGGCTACGCGGTTGTAGCCGATAGCGATGCCGACTGGTATTGCGGTCAGGGTCGCAGCCACCAGCGCCAGGCCGATGCGGCCCAGGCTTGCGCCCAGGTGCTGCCACAGGCTGGCATCCATGTAGCCTTGGGTCAGCAAGGTCCATGCCTTGGCCAGGATGTCACCGGGCGAGGGCAGGAACAGGGGCTCTACCCAACCGGCAGCCGTCACCAGCCACCAGACCAGTAGCAGGCTGGCCAGGGTCAGGGTGCTGATCCAGCGGGTGGACAGTGGGCGGCGTAGCGTGGCGGCTGGCCGGGTTTGGGTGTTGTGTTTGCCGGCGACCGGCAGGTCCAGGCTGCTCATGCGCGCTCCTGCAGGCTTTGGCGTTGGGAAAACACCCGCGCCAGCACATGCTCGCGGGTTTCGATGAAGGCTGGATCGGACTTGATGGCCCGGGCCGATTCGCCAGCGGCATAGCGCTGGCCGAAGTTCAGCTGCAGGCGTTCCACTACGCGTCCCGGGTTGGGCGCCAGCAGTACCAGTTCGCTGGCGAGGAACACCGCTTCTTCGATGTCGTGGGTAATCAGGAACACCGGCTTGGCGGTGCGTTGCCAAACTTGCAATAGCAGCTCTTGCATCTGCTCACGGGTGAAGGCATCGAGGGCACCGAACGGTTCATCCATCAGCAGTACCCGAGGGTCAGCCGCCAGCGCCCGGGCAAGGCCCACGCGCTGCTTCTGGCCACCGGACAATTGCCAGATACGCCGTTCGCCGAAGCCATCGAGGTCGACCAGGGTGAGCATTTCGCGGGCCTTGGCCTCACGCTGGGCGCGGGGTACGCCGGCCAGTTCGAGGCCGAAGGCGACGTTGCCCAGCACGTTCTGCCATGGCAGCAGGGCATCGTCCTGGAACACCACGCCGCGTTCTGCACCGGGGCCCTGCACCGGCACACCATCGAGGGTGATGTGACCGCCACTGGGGGCGACGAAGCCGGCGATCAGGTTGAGCAGTGAGGTCTTGCCGCTGCCGGAAGGCCCCAGGGCCACCAGCAGTTGGCGTGGTCCCAGGCTCAGGTTGATGTCGGCCAGCACCGGGGTGCTGGCGCCTGGGTACTGTGCGCTGATGCGCTCCAGCTCGAGCAAGGCCATGACGGGCTCCGGATCAGTTTGGAAGGAACTTGGCGCTGACGTACGGCGAGTAGTCCGGCAGCACTGCTTCGACTTTGCCTTGCTGCTTGAGGAAGTTGGCGGTGTCCGTCAGCGCTTGGGTGGTCGGCGCGCCCAGGGCGTTGGCCTGGTCAGCGGCCAGCGGGTAGACGTTGCCCTCCAGCAGCACCGGGATGTCGCTGGCCTTGGCACCGGACAGCTTCACCAGCTTGTCTACGTTGCCCTTGTCGGCCAGCCAGGCTTTCGGGTCCTTGCGGTAGTCGGCGTAGGCATCGAGGGTGACTTTGGCAAAGGCCTTGACCACATCAGGGTGTTTCTCGGCGAAGTCCTTGCGCACGATCCAGGCATCGAAGGTAGGCGCGCCTTTCTGTGCCAGCTCACCAGAGGTGATCAGGACCTTGCCGTTTTCCTTGGCCACGCCCAGGGCCGGGTCCCACACGTAGGTCGCATCGATGTCGCCGCGCTTCCAGGCGGCAATGATGGCTGGCGGCGCCAGGTTGAGAATCTGTACCTTGGAAGGGTCGATATTCCAGCTTTTCAGTGCGGCAAGCAGGCTGTAATGCCCGGTGGACACGAACGGGACGGCGACCTTCTTGCCGATCAGGTCTTGCGGCGACTTGATGCTGTCACGGGCCACCAACGCTTCACCCGCGCCAATCTGGGTGGCGATGAGGAAGGTTTCAACCGGCAGCTTGCGGGTGGCGGCAGCGGCCAGCGGGCTGGAGCCCAGGTAGCCGATCTGCACGTCGCCGCTGGCCACGGCAGTGATCACGTCTGCGCCGTTATCAAATTTGCGCCAGTCGATGCTGGCCTTGCTGGCTTTTTCGTAGTCGCCATCGACCTGTGCCACTTTGGCCGGGTCGACAGTGGTCTGGTAGGCCACTGTCAGGTCGGCTGCCTGGGCCAACCAGCTGGTGCTGGCGAGGGTCAGGGCGGCGAACAGGCGCAGCGGAGCGTGCGGGATCATGGTTGAACCTCTCGTCAGGCAAGTCGGGTTGGATGACGAGAAGGCTAAATGATCTAAGAAAATTAAAATAAATAACTTTTTTGCATTAGCTTAGGAGCCAAACGCTTTAAAGCCAGGCGTTTCGCAGGCGAACAAGGGGTGAGTGCGCCATGACCCGTGGCGAAATCAGAGAGGCGTGCGAGGCGTTCTAGGCCCGATAGAACGATTTGGCATTAGGTTATGAGCAAACGTTTGCAAATAACCAAAAGTTATTAAATGAGTCGCAGCTACAACGAATGGCAGTAAAGGTTCCTAATATATTCCTTAAAAGTCTTACAAATTCATAAAACAGTCATTTTGGATTTATAGGATTGTCATTATCCTGTAGCGCAGGTGGCGTCTTAGACCAAAGTCGCGAAACGTTTAGAAACGATTGACTTAACAGTCACGCTTTGGGACTAAATCGCCCATCCCGGTGAGCGGGGCATCAGACCCCTCCGCCAGAGATACACAAAAATTAGAACGTAGAGGAGCAAAACATGTACAAGTCCAGCCTGGCTCTGGCCGTGGCACTGGGGGTTCTCGCCCAACAAGCAGGCGCTGCCGGTTTCGTTGAGGACAGCAAACTGTCGCTCAGCTCGCGCACCATGTACTACAACGGCGACAACCGTGAAGATCACGCAAAACCGGGTGCGGAGCGCCCGGATCAGCGTGAGTCGGGCCAGGGCTTCAAGCTCGACTACATCTCGGGCTTTACCCAAGGCACCGTAGGCTTTGGTGTTGATGCCCAAGCGCTGTGGGGTATTCACCTGGATGGTGGCGAGGGTTACCACAAGTCCGGCTTCTTCCCGGATGACGGCAAAGGTTCTGCAGCCCAGTGGGCTCGTTTCGGTGCCAATGCCAAGGCGCGCTTCTCCAAGACCGAAGCGCATTTCGGTAGCGCGCTCGCACCGAACCTGCCGATCCTGGTTTCCAACGATGGCCGTCTGCTGCCACAAACCTTCGAGGGTGGCACCATCCAGTCGAAGGAAATCGACAACCTGACCATCAACGCGGGTCAGCTGACCCACGCCATGGGCCGTGCTTCGAGCAACCGTACCGGTCTGTCTGTCGCCGGTTCCAATGCCGAGAGCAACAAGTTCCGCTATGGTGGCCTGGACTACAAGCTCACTCCAGACCTGACCCTGCAGTACTACTACTCGAACCTGGAAGACTTCTACAAGCAGCACTTCCTGGGCGCGACCCACGTGTTCAAGATCGCTGACGACCAGTCGTTCAAGACCGACCTGCGCTACTTCGACAGCAGCAGCGACGGCAAGAATGGCAACGACAGCGCTTACAACTTCAACAACAACGGTGGCTACGCCAAAAACACCGGCGAGATCGACAACAAGACCTGGTCCGCCATGTTCACCTATACCTTGGGTGGCCACGCGCTGATGCTCGGTCACCAGCAAGTGGGTGACGACGGTGGCTTCGTATGGTTGAACCAGGGCAGCCTGAGCAACGACAGCGGCACCTCGGAAGGTGCTGGCGGCTCCAGCTTCTACCTGTTCACCGACAGCATGATCAACCAGTTCGCCCGTGCTGGTGAAAACACCACCTTCGGTCAGTACTCCTATGACTTCGCGGCGCTGGGTGTGCCAGGCCTGAAGGCATCGGTTGCTTACCTGCGTGGTGACGATATCCGCAACAAGTCGGGCAGCGGTACCTACAATGAATGGGAACGCGATGCGCGCATCGACTACACCCTCCAGGAAGGTGCCCTCAAAGGCTTGGGCTTCAGCCTGCGCCAAGGCGTGTACCGTGGTGCCGGCGAGAGCAGTGCCGACCAGGATCAGGCTCGCTTCATCGTGAACTACACTTACAGCTTCCTGTAAGTCGTAGCCACAAAGAAAGCCTCGCCTAGTGCGAGGCTTTTTTGTGCCTGCTAATTCGTATGCGTTATGGTTATAAATAAATCGTTATTTATTCTTTTTATTTTTAACTGAATGCAGGCACATTGAGCCCATACGGTACAGAACCCAGCCCAGGAGCCGCAGCCCATGAGCCTCAAACTCGGCGATATCGCCCCCGATTTCGAACAGGATTCCAGCGAAGGCAAGATCCGCTTCCACGAGTGGCTGGGCAACAGCTGGGGGGTGTTGTTCTCCCACCCGGCCGACTTCACCCCGGTGTGCACCACCGAGTTGGGCCTGACCGCCAAGCTGAAGGACGAGTTTGCCAAGCGCGGGGTCAAGGCCATCGCCCTGTCGGTGGACCCGGTCGACTCGCATCACAAGTGGATCGATGACATCAACGAAACACAGAATACCGTGGTCAACTTCCCGATCATTGCTGACGCTGACCGCAAAGTGTCCGACCTTTACGACCTGATCCACCCGAACGCCAGCGACACCCTGACCGTGCGCTCGCTGTTCATCATCGACCCGAATAAAAAGGTGCGCCTGACCATTACCTACCCGGCCAGTACCGGGCGCAACTTCAACGAAATTCTGCGGGTGATCGACTCGCTGCAGCTGACCGACAACCACAAGGTCGCCACACCGGGTAACTGGCAGGACGGCGATGAAGTGGTGATCGTGCCTTCGCTCAAAGACGAGGAGGAGATCAAGCAGCGCTTCCCCAAAGGTTACCGGGCGGTCAAACCCTATCTGCGCCTAACCCCTCAACCCAATCGTTAATGGATTCCTCGTTGCATTGCTCTTAGCCAAGCAGGGATTTTCGGGCCGTTTCGACGGCCCTTTTTTATGCCTGTAAAAACTGTGGGAGCGGGCGCGCCCGCGAGGAGGGCTTTATGGGTAAAGACAATAATGGAATAAACAAATGAAAAAATATGATTTCTAGATATATGTAGCAGCTGTTAATGTCTCCTCCAACAGAACACAAGGAAGCGCAGCAATGCTGGTCGTCTCAATCGGTGGTAGCCCAAGTCTCCGTTCACGCTCCGGCGTGCTGCTCGAGCGTTCGCGCCAGTGGCTGCAGGATCGCGGCGTTGAAGTGGTGACATTCCAAGTGCGTGACTTTCCCGCCGAAGACCTGCTGCATGCCCGTTTCGACAGCCCGCATGTGCAACACTTTCAGCAGCTGGTGGCCCAGGCCGATGGCCTGATCGTCTCCACCCCGGTGTACAAGGCTTCGTTTTCCGGTGCCCTGAAAACCTTGCTTGACCTGCTGCCCGAGCGCGCCCTGGCCCACAAGATCGTGTTGCCCATCGCCACTGGCGGCAGCATCGCCCACATGCTGGCGGTGGATTACGCATTGAAGCCGGTGCTGTCGGCACTCAAGGCACAAGAGACCCTGCAAGGGATCTTTGCCGACGACAGCCAGGTGGCTTACGCAGAAGGTACAAAGCCCGCGCAGTTGGTACAGGCGCTGGAAGAACGCCTGCACGACTCGCTGGAAACCTTCCACGTCGCCCTGGCCCGTCGGCCGCGCCCCGTGGCCCCTGGCGTACTGAACGAACGTCTGATCAGCGCTCGCTGGAGCATCTGAACGGCATTACCCGCTTCACCACCTTACTCGCCCGTTAACGAGGCAAGCAGGTGCAACCCGAACCCCATTCGCACAGGAGAGCGCCATGCGCACAGTCTTCTTGCGTCGTGGTCTGGTCGCCCTGTTTGCGGCGGCTGTGTCCTTCGGCGCCATTACCCAAGCCCAGGCCGAGAGCCTGCGTATCGGTTACCAGAAATACGGCACCTTGGTGCTGCTCAAGGCCAAGGGCACGCTGGAGAAGCGCCTGGCCGAGCAGGGAGTACAGGTGCAATGGACCGAATTCCCCGGCGGCCCGCAGCTGCTTGAAGGGCTGAACGTCGGCTCCATCGATTTCGGCGTAACCGGCGAGACGCCTCCTGTGTTCGCTCAGGCCGCTGGCGCCGACCTGCTCTACGTGGCCTACGAGCCGCCAGCGCCGCACAGCGAAGCGATCCTGGTGCCCAAGGGCTCGCCGATCCAGTCGGTGAAGGACCTCAAGGGTAAAAAGGTCGTCCTCAACAAAGGCTCCAACGTGCACTACCTGCTGGTCCGCGCCCTGGAAGACGCCGGCCTCAAGTACAGCGACATCCAGCCTGTCTACCTGCCGCCAGCCGACGCCCGCGCCGCCTTCGAGCGCGGCAGCGTGGATGCCTGGGTGATCTGGGACCCTTACCAGGCCGCCGCCGAGCAGCAGCTGCAAGCGCGCACCCTGCGTGACGGCAAGGGCCTGGTCGACAACCACCAGTTCTACCTCGCCACCCGCAACTATGCGACACAGCACCCAGCGGTGATCAACACCGTGATCGAGGAAGTGCGC
The DNA here is from genome assembly GCF_001753955.1 of Pseudomonas sp. NBRC 111139. NCBI lineage: Bacteria > Pseudomonadati > Pseudomonadota > Gammaproteobacteria > Pseudomonadales > Pseudomonadaceae > Pseudomonas > Pseudomonas sp. NBRC 111139. The sequence goes on along the minus strand of NZ_BCBP01000030.1, from coordinate 40,618 downwards.
GCCGTGGGTGAATGGTCCCAGGCCAACCCGCAAGAGGTGACCGACCAGGTTGCCCCGCTGCTCGGCCTGCCTGCCGGCATCACCCTGACCTCTGTCAAACGCCAAGGCTACGGCGCTGCGCCGCTGACCCCGGACGTGGTGGCCGCGCAGCAGAAGATCGCCGACACGTTCCAGGCGCTGAAGCTTATTCCCAAGCCGCTGAGCATCAAGGACGTGATCTGGACACCCCCTGCCAAAGTCGCTAGCGCGCCTTGATTGACTGCCAGTGCCGGGGCGCCGCTCCGGCTAGAGCCACCCTTGAGGAGACGACTCCAATGAGCCTTAACATTTTCTGGTTCCTCCCAACCCACGGTGACGGCAAGTACCTGGGCACTTCCGAAGGCGCACGTGCGGTCGACCACGGTTACCTGCAGCAGATCGCGCAGGCCGCCGACCGCCTTGGTTTTGGTGGGGTGCTGATCCCGACCGGGCGTTCCTGCGAGGACTCCTGGCTGGTGGCCGCGTCGCTGATCCCCGTGACCCAGCGCCTGAAGTTCCTTGTAGCCCTGCGTCCGGGCATCATTTCACCGACCGTGGCAGCACGCCAGGCGGCCACCCTCGATCGCTTGTCCAATGGCCGTGCGCTATTCAACCTGGTGACCGGTGGTGATCCGGACGAGCTGGCGGGTGATGGCCTGCACCTGAACCACCAGGAGCGCTACGAAGCTTCGGTCGAGTTCACCCGTATCTGGCGCAAGGTGCTGGAAGGCGAAAACGTCGATTACGACGGTAAGCACATCCAGGTAAAGGGCGCCAAGCTGCTCTACCCGCCGATTCAGCAACCACGCCCACCGCTGTATTTCGGCGGCTCCTCCGAGGCCGCTCAGGACCTGGCGGCCGAACAGGTCGAGCTGTACCTGACCTGGGGCGAGCCACCGGCAGCCGTTGCCGAGAAGATCGCACAGGTGCGCGAAAAAGCGGCTGCTCAAGGGCGCGAAGTACGCTTCGGTATCCGCCTGCACGTGATCGTGCGGGAAACCAACGAAGAGGCTTGGGCCGCTGCCGAACGCCTGATCTCGCACCTGGACGATGACACCATCTCCCGCGCCCAGGCCTCGCTGGCGCGTTTCGATTCGGTGGGCCAGCAACGCATGGCCGCGCTGCACGGCGGCAACCGCGACAACCTGGAAGTCAGCCCCAACCTGTGGGCAGGTGTTGGCCTGGTACGTGGCGGGGCGGGCACCGCACTGGTGGGCGATGGCCCCACCGTGGCAGCACGGGTTAAGGAATATGCCGACTTGGGTATCGATACCTTCATCTTCTCGGGTTATCCACACCTGGAAGAGTCTTACCGCGTGGCGGAGCTGCTGTTCCCGCACCTTGATGTGCAGCGCCCAGAGCAGCCGAAAACCGGTGGTTATGTAAGCCCGTTCGGCGAAATGGTGGCCAACGACATCCTGCCCAAATCTGTGTCGCAGAGCTGAGGGCCTGGCCATGAGTCGTGCAACTTCTTCGAACCTGACCCAGCGCCTGGCGCCGTGGGCGCTGCCGGTGCTGCTGTTGGCCATATGGCAACTGGCCGTCAGCGCTGGCTGGCTGTCGACGCGTATCCTGCCGGCACCTAGCGCAGTGGTAAGCGCGGGCGTCGAACTGGTGCGCAGCGGCGAAATCTGGACCCACCTGGCCATCAGCGGCTGGCGTGCAGGCCTGGGCTTTGTCATCGGCGGCAGCATCGGCCTGGTACTGGGCTTCATCACCGGCTTGTCGAATTGGGGTGAACGCCTGCTCGACAGCTCGGTACAGATGATCCGCAACGTGCCGCACCTTGCGCTCATACCGCTGGTGATTCTGTGGTTCGGTATCGACGAGTCGGCAAAGATCTTTCTGGTCGCGCTGGGCACGTTGTTCCCGATCTACCTGAACACCTACCACGGCATTCGCAACGTTGACCCAGCGTTGGTGGAAATGGCGCGCAGTTACGGCTTGTCCGGCTTCGGCCTGTTCCGCCAGGTGATCCTGCCGGGGGCGCTGCCTTCGATCCTGGTGGGTGTGCGTTTCGCCCTGGGCTTCATGTGGCTGACGCTGATTGTTGCCGAAACCATTTCGGCCAACGCTGGCATCGGTTACCTGGCAATGAATGCTCGCGAATTTCTTCAAACCGACGTGGTAGTGCTGGCCATCGTCCTGTATGCCGTACTCGGCAAGCTTGCCGACCTTGCGGCCCGGGGCCTGGAGCGCGTGTGGTTGCGCTGGCACCCGGCCTATCAAGTTGCCAGGAAGGAGGGCGCATGACCGTGCTCAAGGAACAGCCGCCACGCCTGCTGCGTGGCACCCCGCTGGCCTCCAAGGGCCTGCGCAAGACTTTTGGTCAACGCGAAGTTCTGAAGGGTATCGACCTGCACATTCCGGCCGGCCAGTTCGTGGCCATCGTCGGCCGCAGCGGCTGCGGCAAGAGCACTTTGCTGCGGCTGCTGGCCGGGCTGGACCAGCCCACCGCCGGGCAACTACTGGCGGGTGCCGCGCCGCTGGAAGAGGCCCGTGAAGAAACCCGCCTGATGTTCCAGGACGCGCGGCTGCTGCCGTGGAAGAAGGTGATCGACAACGTTGGCCTTGGGCTGTCTGGTGACTGGCGACAGCGTGCGCTGGAGGCCTTGGATGCGGTTGGCCTGGCCGACCGCGCCAACGAATGGCCGGCAGCGCTCTCGGGAGGCCAGAAGCAGCGCGTGGCTTTGGCCCGAGCCTTGATTCACCAGCCCCGCCTGCTGCTGCTGGACGAGCCACTGGGGGCGCTGGATGCATTGACCCGCATCGAGATGCAGCAACTGATCGAACGCCTGTGGCGTCAGCACGGCTTCACTGTGCTGCTGGTCACCCACGACGTCAGCGAGGCGGTTGCCGTGGCTGACCGGGTGATCCTGATTGAGGACGGCGAGGTCGGGCTCGACCTCACTGTTGACCTGGCACGGCCCCGGGCGCGTGGTTCGCACCGTCTGGCCGCGCTGGAAAGCGAAGTGCTCAACCGTGTTCTGTCCACCCCGGGCACTGCGCCCGAGCCGGATCCTGTAGCCCCTCTGCCCACGCAACTGCGCTGGGCGCACTGAATCTCAAAAGCCAAAAGGAAGCAAACCATGACTATCAAAGCCATCAATGTTCGCAACCAGTTCAAAGGTACTGTGAAAGAAATCCTCGAAGGCCCGGTACTGTCGGAAATCGACGTGCAGACGGCTTCGGGTATCGTCACTTCGGTGATTACCACCCGTTCCGTGCGTGAGCTGGAGTTGCAGGTGGGCAGTGAAGTGATTGCCTTTGTGAAGTCGACTGAAGTGTCTATCGCCAAGCTGTGATGCGGCGGGTCGATATTGGGGCTGCTTTGCAGCCCTTCGCGGGTGAACCCGCTCCTACGTCGACCGCGCACCAGCAAACCTCAGGGTTAACGCGGGGCGTGTAGGAGCGGGTTCACCCGCGAAGGGCGCGCAACGCGGCCCCACGATTCAGCGGGAACGCTTGGCCAGAAACGGCGGCAGGTACAACCCTAGATACGCCTCGAACACCCGCTTGCCTTCCTCGGCCATGCGCAGGGTGATCGCCTCGTGCAACTGCACTGACCGCGCATACACCCGGTCGCTCAATTCCATGGCCAAGGCAAACACGTCCACATCCAGTGGCATCACCGGCAGGTGAAAATGCTGGTCGAACAACGTGTGCATCAAGTCGCCCAGTTCCATGTCGTGCTGCCGGTCGGCCTGCACCACCTCGCTCAGGCCATGCTGCGCCAGGATCAACTGCCGCGCCGCTGCATCCTCGTTATAGATATCAAGCATGCGTTGTTCGATCAGCCGTGACAGTTCGTGCCAGGTGCTGAGCGCGCTGCTGTCGATCGGTGCGCTCAGGGCTTCGCGAAACGCCCGGTGCACATCTGCAGTAAGTGCCTCCAGCAAGGCCGGCACGCTGGCGAAAAAGTGATACACCGACGAAGGCGGAATCTGCGCCCGCTCGGCCACGCTGTAGATAGAAAGTGCTGCCACCCCTTGCTCGGCCAACAGCTCACGCGCAGCCGCCAGGATCGCCTCGATCCTGGCCTGGCTGCTGGCGCGCGGTTTGCGCGGGGTGGCGGTGCGGTTCATCAGCTGCTGATTGCCAGGATGCTGGCCTGGTAGGCGCCGACGAACAGGTCGAAATCACCGACTTCGTCTCGCTCCAGCTCGGACTGCCTGGCGAGCGACTCTCGGGCCAGCGTCTCGAATGCTTGCTGCTTTTCGTTGCTTAGCGGTTGCTCGCGGAAAGTCTCGGCGTGCACACGGCTCTGGCGCAGCGAGAACTGGACGAAACTCTCGTCATGCTCGGTCATGCGTGCCAGCACCTGGGCCGACGGGGTCAGCGAGGTGTCGTCGACCTTGGCCTGCTGCGCATCCAGGGCCTTGGCGTGCTCATCAGAACCTTGCGCCTGGTCGAGCAGATTGGCCAATTGGCGGATACGCTCGATCAGCTCGCTGGCCCAGTCTTTCAGGCTGATCGGCTGGCCATTGCGGTGCAACTCCAGGCCCGGACGACGACCTTCCTTGACCACGGTCAGGAAGTTGCTGGTGCACTGGCCGCACTCACCGTTGTCCAGTTGCGGGCTGTCTTCCAAGGCGCAGAACAGCAGGAATGCGTCGAGGAAGCGCGCCTCGGTCAGGTCGATACCGACCGGCAGGAACGGGTTGATGTCCAGGCAACGCACTTCCACATACTGCACGCCCCGCGAGGTCAGAGCCTGGATCGGCCGCTCGCCGGTGTAGGTGACGCGCTTGGGGCGGATGTTCGAGTAGTACTCGTTTTCGATCTGCAGAATGTTGGTGTTCAGCTGAACCCACTCGCCATCCACATGCGTGCCGATTTCAACGTAAGGCGGGTAGGGCGTGCCAACGGCCTTGCGCAGGCTGTCGGTGTAGCTGGCCAGGTTGTTGTAGCAGGGCGTCAGGCCGGCCTGGGCGTTGCTCTGGTAACCCAGGTCGCTCATGCGCAGGCTGGTGGCATAAGGCAGGAACAGGGTTTCGGCATCCAGCTCTTCGAGCTGGTGCGGGCGGCCACGCAGGAAGCCTTTGTCCAGGGCCGGCGAGGCGCCGAACAGGTACATCAGCAGCCAGCTGTAGCGGCGGAAGTTACGAATCAGCGCGATGTAGGCCGACGACTGGTAGTCGCGGTCATTTTCCGTACTGCCTTCGGCTTCGCGCAGCAGTGGCCAAAGCGCTTCGGGCAGCGAGAAGTTGTAATGAATACCGGCGATGCACTGCATGGTGCGGCCGTAACGCAGGGCCAGGCCCTTGCGGTAGACGTGTTTGAGCTTGCCGATATTCGAGCTGCCGTACTCGGCGATCGGGATGTCCTCCTCGGCCGGCAGCGTGCACGGCATCGACGGGCTCCACAGGTATTCGTCGCCCAGCTTGCTGTAGACGAAACGGTGGGTCTCTTCGAGGCTTTCGAGCACCTTGGCCGGATCGGCCAGGGCCGGGGTGATGAACTCCAGCAGCGACTCGGAATAGTCGGTGGTGATCTGCTCGTTGGTCAGCGCCGATCCCAGTGCTTCCGGGTGCGGGGTCTGGGCCAGGCGACCTTCATCGGTCACGCGCAGGCATTCGCGCTCAATACCGTGCAGGCACTGCTTGAGCAGGGGGAGATTGGCGCCGAGCAGGCTCAGGCGGCGGTTGAGGAGTTCGCTCAAGATGTATTCCTTCACGCGTCAGTCGCCCCAATATGGGGGTAGAGATAACGGTCTACAAGGGTAGGAAGAAAGGAACTGGCGTTGTCGCCTGGTTTACGCGGTTCCAGCAGTGCCAGCGCACTGCTGAAAATACCGCAGATACTGCTTGGTGAGCTAGAGAACCGCGAAGGTTCCTTGCGCTTTGGCCACCAGCTTGTCGCCCTGAACTACGTCGGCGTCGACCACCAGGGTGCGCCGCCCGGCGTGCAGCACGCGGGCGGTGCACAGCACTTCGCCGTCGCTGACGGCACGCATGTAGTTGATCTTGCACTCGATGGTGACGCTTTGCTGGTCAAAGCCATGGCTGGCCGAGCAGGCCAGGCCCATGGCGATATCCACCAGGCTGAAGATCGCCCCGCCGTGCAGCTTCTGGCCACGGTTGCGCAACTGGGGCTCCAGCGCCAGGGCTACCTCGGCAACACCTGTGTCCAGGTGTTGCAGGCGGCAGCCCAGCAGTTGGCTGAAGGCGCTTTCGACGTATTCGCGTGGTACGTCCATTACTTCTTCTTCAATTGCTTGGCGTTGGCGAACAGCGAGGCCATGGCATTGTTGGCCGGCGCAGCCGTGGCGGTTTCACGCTGGCGCGGAGCCTGCTGCTGGCGGCTGCCACCATTGCCGCGGTTACCACCGCGGTTGCCTTCGACCTTCTCGCCCGGGGTGTCGCTCATGCGCATGGACAGGCCGACGCGTTTGCGCGGGATGTCCACTTCCATGACCTTGACCTTGACCACATCGCCGGCCTTGACCGCTTCACGCGGGTCTTTGACGAACTTCTCCGACAGCGCCGAGATATGCACCAGGCCATCCTGGTGCACGCCGATGTCGACGAAGGCACCGAAGTTGGTAACGTTGGTCACCACGCCTTCGAGGATCATGCCCGGTTCCAGGTCCTTGAGGTCTTCGACGCCGTCCTGGAAGGTGGCGGTCTTGAACTCCGGACGCGGGTCGCGGCCGGGCTTGTCCAGCTCTTGCAGGATGTCGGTGACAGTTGGCAGGCCGAAGGTTTCGTCGGTGAACTTTTTCGGGTCCAGGCGCTTGAGGAAGCTGCTGTCACCAATCAGCGAGCGGATGTCGCGGTCGGTATCGGCAGCAATGCGCTGCACCAGCGGGTAAGCCTCAGGGTGCACCGCAGAGGCGTCCAGCGGGTTGTCGCCGTTCATCACACGCAGGAAGCCGGCGGCCTGCTCGAAGGTTTTCTCACCCAGGCGGCTAACCTTTTTCAGCGCTGCACGGGTGGCAAACGGACCATTGGCATCGCGGTGGGCGACGATGTTCTGTGCCAGCGTGGCATTGAGGCCGGAGATGCGCGTCAGCAGCGCCACCGAAGCGGTGTTCACGTCCACGCCCACGGCGTTCACACAGTCCTCGACCACCGCGTCCAGGCCACGTGCCAGTTTCAGCTGGGACACGTCGTGCTGGTACTGGCCGACACCGATGGATTTCGGATCGATCTTCACCAGTTCGGCCAGCGGATCCTGCAGGCGACGGGCGATCGACACGGCGCCGCGGATCGACACGTCCAGGTCCGGGAACTCGCGGGCGGCCAGTTCCGATGCCGAGTACACCGAAGCACCGGCTTCGGAGACCATGATCTTGGTGATTTTCAGGGCTGGATATTTCTTGACCAGCTCGGCCACCAGCTTGTCGCTTTCGCGGCTGGCGGTACCGTTGCCGATGGCGATCAGCTCCACCGAGTGTTTGGCGCACAGTGCGGCCATGATGGAAATGGTGCGGTCCCAGTCGTTCTTCGGCGCGTGCGGGTAGACCGTGGTGTGGTCCAGCAGCTTGCCGGTTGCGTCGACCACGGCGATCTTGCAGCCCGTACGCAGGCCTGGGTCGAAGCCCAGGGTGGCGCGGGGGCCGGCCGGGGCGGCCAGCAGCAGATCGTGCAGGTTGTGGGCGAACACGTTGATCGCCTCGCCTTCGGCATTGTCACGCAGCTCGCCGAACAGGTCGGTCTCCAGGTGGGTGTACAGCTTGACCTTCCAGGTCCAGCGCACCACTTCTCCCAGCCACTTGTCGGCGGGTCGGCTGCGGTTTTCGATGCCGACGTGGTTGCCGATCATCAGTTCGCACGGGTGCAGGGTGCCGGGCAGTTCTTCGCCGACCTTCAGCGAGACGCTCAACACGCCTTCGTTGCGCCCGCGGAAGATCGCCAGGGCACGGTGCGATGGCGCAGTACGCAGCAGCTCGTCATGAGCGAAGTAGTCGCGGAACTTGGCGCCTTCTTCTTCCTTGCCAGCCACGACGCGGGCGCTGAGCACGGCTTCCTGCTTGAGATAGCTGCGCAGCTTGTCGAGCAGGGCGGCGTCTTCGGCAAAGCGCTCCATCAGGATGTATTTGGCGCCTTCCAGCGCGGCCTTGACGTCGGCCACGCCCTTTTCGACGTTGACGAAGCGTGCGGCTTCGCTTTCCGGGGCCAGGGTCGGGTCGTTGAACAGGCCATCGGCCAGTTCGCCGAGGCCGGCTTCCAGGGCGATCTGGCCCTTGGTGCGGCGTTTCTGCTTGTAGGGCAGGTAAAGGTCTTCGAGGCGGGTCTTGGTGTCGGCCAGCTTGATCTCGCGGGCCAGTTCCGGGGTCAGCTTGCCCTGTTCCTCGATGCTGGAAAGGATGCTGGCGCGGCGCTCGTCGAGTTCGCGCAGGTAGCGCAGGCGCTCTTCCAGGTGGCGCAACTGAGTGTCGTCAAGGCTACCGGTCACTTCCTTGCGGTAGCGGGCGATGAAGGGCACGGTCGAGCCTTCGTCCAACAGGCTCACGGCCGCCTCGACCTGCTGCGGGCGTACGCCCAGTTCCTCGGCGATACGGCTGTTGATGCTGTCCATGTAAACCACCTGACATTTGTGAATACGGGGGTCGCCTGTGGGCTTTTTGCCCGGCGGCGCTGGATGAAAGCCGCGCATTATACCCATCGCAAACGGCTTGCGGTGATGGCGCCCGGCCAGCCGGAACTGGCGCCGGGGGAAAAATCTGCTAACAATGCTCACGCAACGTGCAGCAATGGCTACGCCATAATGCGCGGCGATATCAGAGGAGTTATTCATGACCGGCACGCCAAACACCGCTGAAGGTGACAAGATTCTCATCGTCGACGACGATCCGGGGCTTAGCAGCCTGCTGGAACGTTTCTTCACCAGCAAGGGCTACCGTGCCCGTGCAGTGCCCAACACCGAGCAGATGGATCGCCTGCTGCAGCGCGAGGTGTTCAACCTGGTGGTGCTCGACCTGATGCTGCCAGGCGAGGATGGTCTGTCCGCCTGCAAGCGCCTGCGCCAGCAGAACAACCAGATCCCGATCATCATGCTGACCGCCAAGGGCGACGAGCTCAGCCGCATCAAGGGCCTGGAGCTGGGCGCCGACGACTACCTGGGCAAACCGTTCAACCCGGACGAACTGATGGCCCGGGTCAAGGCGGTGCTGCGTCGCCAGGCGCCGAGCGTGCCGGGAGCGCCGGGCAGCGAAGACGAGTCGGTCACCTTTGGCGACTATGAGCTGTCGCTGGCCACCCGCGAGCTCAAGCGCGGCAACGAAGTGCACATGCTCACCACCGGCGAGTTCGCCGTGCTCAAGGCCCTGGTGATGCACGCCCGGGAGCCGTTGACCCGCGACAAGCTGATGAACCTGGCGCGCGGCCGCGAATGGGATGCGCTGGAGCGCTCCATCGATGTGCAGATCTCACGCCTGCGTCGCATGATCGAGCCGGACCCGTCCAAGCCGCGTTACATCCAGACCGTCTGGGGCGTCGGCTACGTGTTCGTACCGGACGGAAACGCCGGAAAATGATGCCTGAACGTCGATGAAAACACCGCTCTGGTTTCCGCAAAGTTTCTTCGCCCGCACCCTGTGGCTGGTGTTGATCGTCGTTCTGTTCTCCAAGGCGCTGACCCTGGTCTACCTGCTGATGAACGAGGACGTGCTGGTCGACCGTCAGTACAGCCATGGTGTAGCGCTGACCTTGCGCGCCTATTGGGCCGCCGACGAAGAAAACCGCGACAAGATCGCCGAGGCGGCAGGCCTTATCCGGGTGACCGGCTCGGGTGTGCCCGAAGGCGAGCAGCATTGGCCCTACAGTGAAATCTACCAACGGCAGATGCAGGCCGAGCTGGGTGACGACACCGAAGTGCGGCTGCGCATTCATGCACCGCCCGCGTTGTGGGTCAATGCGCCAAGCCTGGGGCCGGGTTGGCTGAAAGTGCCGCTGTACCCGCACCCATTGCGTGGGCAGAAGATCTGGAACGTGCTGGGCTGGTTCCTGGCCATTGGCTTGTTGTCCACAGCATCGGCGTGGATTTTTGTGCGTCAGCTCAACCAGCCGCTCAAACGCTTGGTGTTCGCCGCCCGCCAGCTTGGCCAGGGGCGCAGTGTGCGCCTGCCGATCAGCGATACCCCCAGCGAGATGACCGAGGTGTACAAGGCGTTCAACCAGATGGCCGAGGATGTCGAGCAGGCCGGGCGCGAGCGCGAGTTGATGCTGGCCGGGGTTTCCCACGACTTGCGCACGCCACTGACGCGCCTGCGTCTGTCGCTGTCCTTGCTGAACAGCGACAACGAGCTGAGCGATGACATGGTTCGCGATATCGAGGACATGGACGCGATTCTCGATCAGTTCCTGGCCTTCATCCGCGATGGCCGCGACGAGCCGGTGGAGGAGGTCGACCTTGCTGACTTGGTGCGTGAGGTGGTGGCTCCGTACAACCAGCCGGAAGAGCGTGTGCGCCTGTGCCTGGAGCCGATTCCACCGTTCCCGCTGCGCCGGGTTTCGCTCAAGCGCATGCTGGGCAACCTGATCGGCAACGCCCTGCACCATGCTGGCAAGGGGGTCGAGGTGGCTGCCTATGTATCAGGTGATGAGAGTGCGCCGTATGTGGTGCTCAGTGTGCTGGACCGGGGCACCGGTATTGACGAGTCGGAGCTGGAAACCATTTTCAACCCGTTCATTCGCGGTGACCGGGCGCGGGGCGGCAAGGGCACCGGGTTGGGGTTGGCGATCGTGAAGCGGATTGCTGCGCAACATGGCGGGAACGTGGAGTTGCGTAACCGGTCTGGCGGCGGGATCGAGGCGCGGGTCAGGTTGCCGCTGGGGCTGCTGCTGCCGCGTAATGCTGTGTGAGGCTCACTGGCCTCTTCGCGGTTAAAGTCGCTCCTACAGGGATTGTGCAGTACCTGTGGCAGCGGCTTAGCCGCGAAGAGGCGGGCACAGGCTTGAATCAGCCTTTGCCCTTGGTCCGGGTCTGATTGGGCCCGCCATTCTTCTCCAGGTGCTCGATGATCATCCCGGCGACGTTCTTGCCGGTGGTGACTTCAATGCCCTCCAGCCCTGGCGACGAGTTTACCTCCATCACCAACGGCCCGTGGTTGGAACGCAGGATATCCACACCCGCCACGCTCAACCCCATCACCTTGGCCGCCCGGATGGCGGTGATGCGCTCTTCTGGGGTGATTTTTATCAGGCTGGCGACGCCACCCCGGTGCAGGTTGGAGCGGAACTCGCCCGGTTTGGCCTGACGCTTCATCGAGGCAATCACTTTGTCGCCTACCACGAAGCATCGGATATCTGCGCCACCGGCCTCCTTGATGTACTCCTGCACCATGATGTTCTGCTTGAGGCCCATGAACGCTTCGATCACCGACTCGGCCGCCTGGGGCGTTTCGCACAGCACCACGCCAATGCCCTGGGTGCCTTCCAGTACCTTGATCACCAGCGGGGCACCGTTGACCATCTGGATCAAGTCGGGGATGTCATCCGGCGAGTGGGCGAAACCGGTGATCGGCAAGCCGATGCCGCGCCGCGACAACAGCTGCAACGAGCGCAGCTTGTCGCGCGAGCGGGCAATGGCTACCGACTCGTTGAGCGGGTAGACGCCCATCATTTCGAACTGGCGCAGCACCGCGCAGCCATAGAACGTAACCGAAGCACCTATGCGCGGGATCACGGCATCGAAGCCTTCCAGCGGCTTGCCGCGGTAGTGGATCTGCGGCTTGTGGCTGGCAATGTTCATGTATGCCCGCAGGGTATCGATCACCACCATTTCGTGGCCACGCTGGGTACCGGCTTCGACCAGGCGGCGGGTGGAATACAGACGCGGATTGCGCGACAGCACAGCGATCTTCATGCAGCACCTGTGACAGGGGAAAGGGTGGCCGGGAAGGCCGGTTTGTCTTGTACGTATTTCAGGCCTGGGTTCACTACCAGCTGGCCGTGAATCAGGGCCTTGGAGCCAAGCAACAGGCGGTAGCGCATGTTCTTGCGGCAGGCCAGGGTGAACTCCACCTCCCACACACCATCACCCAGCGCCAGTGACGTGCGGATGACGTAGCGGGTCTGGGCGTGGCCGTTGGAGCTTTTGATGGTCTTCATCGTCACCAACGGTGCCTCGCAGCGGCGGTGGCGCAACTGCACCACCGAGCCCAGGTGCGCAGTGAAGCGAACCCAGGGCTGGCCGTCGCGCTCGAAGGGTTCCACTTCGGTGGCATGCAGGCTCGACGTGCTGGCACCGGTGTCGATCTTGGCGCGCAGCCCGGCCACGCCGAGGTCAGGCAGGGCGACCCACTCGCGCAGGCCGATCACAGTCAAATGGTCAAATGTCTTCACGAAGCGCACCCTGCGAATGAGGTGGAGAACTTTAAGCACGGCGGGGACTTTTTGCATCCGTATGTGAAGGTAGTACAGTTCGATGAAAGACAGAATCCGAGGTAACGGGATGGCACAAAAAGCCGAAGACGACGACAAGGTTCGCCTGGACAAATGGTTGTGGGCGGCGCGCTTCTACAAGACGCGAGCGCTGGCCAAGGCGGCGATCGAGAGTGGCAAGGTGCATTGCCGGGGCGAGCGTTGCAAGCCGGGCAAAGAGCCGCGGGTGGGCGACGAGTTCGTACTGCGTACCGGCTTCGATGAGCGCACGGTGGTGGTGAAGGCGCTGTCGGTGGTGCGTCGTGGTGCCCCAGAGGCGCAGGCGTTGTACGAGGAAACCGAAGAAAGTGTGCGTCGCCGTGAACAGGCGGCTGAGATGCGTAAGGCCGGGGCCATGGGCGTGACCACCGATGGCCGGCCGACCAAGAAGCAGCGGCGGCAGATTCACCAGCTGCATGGAAGTTACGATTGAATGGGGCTGCTGCGCAGCCCCAGGAATCTAGCGCAACACCGCCATTCGTCCGACCAGCGGTAACGTGGACAGCAGCTTGAACAACGGCGCTGTCCAGCGCATCAACGCCTCGCTGCCTTTGGCCGCCAGGGGCGTGTAGTAGCTCCAGCCCAACGCCAGTACGGCCATCAGCAAGCCGCCGATGTAGTCGTCCTGCCCCCAGTGGGCACCGGCCACCAGGCGCGGCAGCATGAACAGCGCTGCGAGCCCCCAGACCACCAGGTATTGCATAAGGCGGCGGCTGAACACGCTCATGAACAGCGCCCAGATCAGCAGCACCGAGGCGTGATCACCCGGGAAACTTTTGCTGGAACGGTCCTTGAGTTCCCAGGCCGCCTCCAGGGTCGGGTAATAGTCACTCAGGTGCACGACGTCGTCGAAGATCATCGATGGGCTCTTGTGTTGCCACCCGGCTGCATCCACCCACTTGGAAAACAGCGCGCGAATCACCACTAAGAGGAGTAGCGTGACCAGAAAGCCGAAAAATGCCTGGCGAACCTGAGCGGCCTTGAACACCCAGTCACCACGAATGAGCACAGCGAGCAGGATCAGGCCGACGACGATGTCGAACGGGCGTAGGCTGCCGATGGTCCAGATGTAGCGCCAGGTGGTGCTATCGGCCAGCGGCGCGTTCAGGCTGCGGAACAGCCACTCGTCGAAAGTCAGGCACAGGATCTGGCCAAAAGGCCATAACCAGAAACACAGTAGAGCGATGGGAAGCAGCGTACAGGCTGCCAATGGCCCCCAGGACCACCTTGCTTGGAACAGTGGTCGATTGTCCATAAAATACCTCTATTGCAAACAGGAATCGGAGCGCCTTGTGAGCGCTCTGTCACGGGTTCTCGCCGATTCTCGACAACCCTTGTAACCATTTTGTCATCATTTTTTAGATAGCCGAAACCTATGAGCGATTTGCCTGATACAGATTTCACCCAACGTTTCCTCTTCGACGAGCGCGATGTGCGCGGCGAGTGGGTGTCTCTCGATGACAGCTACGCCGCGGTGTTGGCGCGTCATGAGTACCCCCAGCCGGTCAAGGTGCTGCTCGGTGAGTTGATGGCCGCCACCGCCTTGCTGGTGGGTGCGATGAAGTTCGATGGCTTGCTGATTCTGCAGGCGCGTTCGGCTGGGCCGATTCCGCTGCTGATGGTGGAATGCTCCAGCGACCGCGAGATCCGCGGCATGGCCCGCTACGAAGCGGACCAGATTTCGGCTGATGCCACCCTGTCGCAGCTGATGCCCGACGGCCACCTGACCCTGACCATCGACCCGGTCAAGGGCCAGCGCTATCAGGGGACCGTCGACCTCGATGGCGCCAACCTGTCGGAATGTTTCACCAGCTACTTCGTCCAGTCGCAGCAGCTCAATACCCGTTTCTGGCTCAATGCCGCAGGCGGCAAGGCCCGTGGGCTGTTGCTGCAGCAACTGCCGCGTGATCGCCAGCCGGATGATGAAGAGCGCGAAGACAGCTGGCAGCACGTGGTGGCCCTGGCCAAGACGCTCAAGCCTGAAGAGTGGACAGAGGGCAACGAAACCCTGCTGCACCGCCTGTACCACGAAGACGCCGTGCGCCTGTTCGATATCCAGCCACTGCGCTTCAATTGCAGCTGTTCGCGGGAACGCTCCGGCAATGCGCTGGTCAGTCTGGGCGAACACGACGCCAAGGCGCTGGTGGACGAATGTGGCGGGACGGTAGAGATCGATTGCCAGTTCTGCAACGAGCGCTACTTCTTCGATGCCAGCGATGTGGCGCAACTGTTTGCGGGTGGCGGTACTGACGTGGCCTCAGAAACTCGTCACTGAAACGTTAAATCACAGGATAATCTCCTGTCGAATTGCGCAAAAGCGCAGTTCTGACAGGAGGGGCCTACTTTTTTTGGGCGTTTCTGGCATAATCCGGCCACTTTTTTCGCTGTAGTAGTTTTTTCAAGACAACTACAAAACGTTTGGAGCACTCGGCCTCGGGCCGGATGGGGTATCTCATGACGCAAGCCAACAACACCGTGTACACCGACCTGAGCGTCGATGAGCTGGTAAAAGAAGCGCTGCAACGCGGTGAAGGCGTACTAGCCGATACTGGCGCACTGGTCGTGGAGACTGGTCACCGTACTGGCCGCTCGCCGGCTGACCGTTTCATCGTCGAAGAACCTTCCACCCAGGACGCCATTTCCTGGGGCCCGATCAACCGCAAGTTCCCGGCTGACAAGTTCGATGCCCTGTGGGCTCGCGTCGAGGCGTTCAACAACGCCCAGGATCACTTCGTTTCCTATGTTCACGTAGGGGCCGCAGCCGAGCACTACCTGCCGGTGAAGATGACCACCCAGACTGCCTGGCAGAACCTGTTCGGTCGTTGCCTGTTCATCAACCCGGAGCAGTTCAACCCGGCTGGCCGCGACCAGTGGCAGATCCTCAACGTCGCCAACTTCGTGTGCGAGCCTGAGCGTGACGGCACCAACTCCGACGGTTGCGTGATCATCAACTTCGCCCAGAAGAAAGTGCTGATCGCTGGCATGCGCTACGCCGGCGAAATGAAGAAAGCCATGTTCTCGGTGCAGAACTTCCTGCTGCCGGCTGCCGACGTACTGCCAATGCACTGCGCAGCCAACATCGGCGAAGAAGGCGATGTGACCTTGTTCTTCGGCCTGTCCGGCACTGGCAAGACCACCCTTTCGGCTGACGAAAGCCGTTACCTGATCGGTGACGACGAGCACGGTTGGGGCGAAGGCGTAGTCTTCAACATGGAAGGCGGCTGCTACGCCAAGTGCATCGACTTGTCCGAAAAGAACGAGCCGGTCATCTGGAAAGCCATCAAGCACGGGGCAGTACTGGAAAACGTCGTTCTCGACGCCAACAAGCACGCCGATTACACCGACGTCAGCCTGACTCAGAACAGCCGTGCGGCCTACCCGCTGGAGCACGTTGCCAAGCGTTCGGAAGCGAACCTGGGCGGCGAGCCTAACGCAGTGATCTTCCTCACCTGCGACCTGACAGGTGTTCTGCCTCCGGTTTCGATCCTGAACAACGAGCAGGCGGCCTACCACTTCCTGTCCGGCTACACCGCGCTGGTCGGTTCCACTGAAATGGGCTCGGGCGGCGGCATCAAGTCGACCTTCTCCACCTGCTTCGGCGCACCGTTCTTCCCGCGTCCGGCTGGCGAGTACGCTGAGCTGCTGATCAAGCGTATCAATGGTTTCAACTCCAAGGTCTACCTGGTCAACACCGGCTGGACTGGTGGTGGCTACGGCGTTGGCAAGCGCTTCAGCATCCCCACTACCCGTGCCGTGATCGCTGCCATCCAGAGCGGCGCATTGGTCGGTGCCGAAACCGAGCACCTGGACATCATCAACCTGGACGTGCCGAAGGCCGTTCCGGGCGTTGAAACCGAACTGCTCAACCCGCGCACCAACTGGGCTGACAAAGCGGCCTACGACGAGGCTGCCAAAGGTCTGGCCAAGCTGTTCATCGAAAACTTCAAGAAGTTCGAAGTTTCCGACGCCATCAAAGCCGCTGGCCCGCAGCTGTAAGCCGAGCCCAGCCGCAACGAGAAAGCCGCCCCCAGGGGCGGCTTTTTTGTGGATGCGGGCTTGCCCGCGAAAGGGCCGGACCTGCTGGCCAATTTCCACCCGTGGTTCACCGTCGCAGCCGCCATCGTATTCGCGGGTAAACCCGCTCCTACATACTGATTGGTGGTGAGCGCAGGCCGTCGTGTAGGAGCGGGTTTACCCGCGAAAGGGCCGGACCTGCTGGCCAATTTCCACCCGTGGTTCACCGTCGCAGCCGCCATCGTATTCGCGGGTAAACCCGCTCCTACACACTGATCGGTGGTGAGCGCAGGCCGTTGTAGGAGCGGGCTTGCCCGCGAAGGGGCCCGCATAGGCAGCGAAAGTCTGTTTTTTCTGTTTCACTGTCGGCATCCATAGCGAAGACAAGAGCCAGCCAGATGACCGAAGCCCCTCAGCGCACTGCCTTCTCCCACTTCCACCCGATCCTTACCCGCCCCCAGGACAACGACCTGAACGGCCACATCGCCGGTGCAACGGTGCACGGTTTCTTCGAAACCGCGATACAGGCGTTTCTCGTCGAGCAGGCGGAACTGGACCTGCGGCACGGTGAACTGGCCGCCTTCGTGGTCAGTTCAGCTGCGGATTTCTACGCGCTACCGGGCTTCCCGGATTTGTTGGAAGTGGGGTTGGGAGTGACGCGTCTGGCGGGCAGCACGGTAGAGTACCGGCTGGCGCTGTACCGCCCGGGCGAATCCGACGCGTGCGCGGCAGGCACGGTGGTGCAGGTGTTCATTGAGCGCGCCAGTGGCCGGCCTGTGGCGTTGCCAGAGGCGCTGCAGGTGATCCTGTCCGGCCTCGTGCTGGAGCAGCAGGCATAAAAAAGCCCCGCTGGCAGGGGCGGGGCTTTTGTTGCCGGGGGCAGGGCCCTCAGGCATTAGTCGCGCCAGTGGCGCTTGTGCTTGCGGTGGCCGTAGTGGCGGCCACGGTCCCAGTGGCGACGGTCGTCGTAGTCGCGACGGTAGCGGCGATTCTCGTGGCGTTCGTCTTCGTCGGCCTTGTTGCCCATGTAGTTACCCAGTGCACCACCGGCGCCACCGCCGGCTGCTGCGCCAATGTAGCTACCGGTGGTGCCACCCACCGAGCGACCAACCACGTTACCGCCGGCAGCACCCAGCGCGCCGCCAATAGCAGCCTCACCGCGCTGGCGCTTGTCGGCACCCAATGCGCCGCCTGCCGCACCGCCCAGACCGGCACCAATGGCGCCGCCGGTGCTGCCACCGATGGAGTTGCCCACCACTGAGCCCAGTACCCCACCCAATGCGCCGCCAATGCCGGCTTCGGTGGTGCCGCCTGCCATGGCAACGCCGCTGAGCAAGCTGAAAGACAACAACAGAATCGAGGAGTACTTCTTCATCAAGAGAGCCTCATAGGGATGACGAGGCGAATTTGAAGCTAAGAGACGTGGCTGGCAACGGAAATCCGACGAGTAACACGAGTTGTACACAATTCTCTAACTTGCTGTATTTACTATGAAACTTTATCGTTTTTAGGCTGTCTGAGACCTTTATGACAAAGCCCTGAGCCGCCACGGAACAGGGCTTTTTTCATTTTTACAGGATACGCCCGTCCTCGCGCGCACGCTCCAGCTTGATGGCAATGAACTTCGATGTTGGCGTATGGCTACCAACACCAATGCTCTCCAGTGGCACCAGCGGGTTCACCTCCGGGTAATACGCCGCCGCCTGCCCGGCAGGTATGTCGAAGGCCAGCAGGGTAAAGCCTAGCACCCGGCGCACATGTTCATCCCCCCACAGCGAAACGATGTCGACCTTCTGCCCCGGCTGGAAGCCCAGGCGGATGATGTCGGCTTCGTTGGCGAACAGCACCTCGCGTTGGCCGCGCACACCGCGGTAGCGGTCGTCCAGGCCGTAGATAGTGGTGTTGTACTGATCGTGCGAGCGCATCGATTGCATGATCAAGTCTGGCAACTGGCCGCTGGCCCGTACGCGTTCGTCAAGCAGCGTGTCGGGCAGCAGGTTGGCCTTGAAGTTGGCGCGGCCGGTGCTGGTCGCCCATTCGCGGCTGGCCGCGCTGTTGCCCAGATAGAAGCCACCCGGATTACGTAGGCGCTGGTTAAAGCCGCTGAAACCGGCAATGGTGTCGCCGATCAGATCGCGAATGCGGTCGTAGTCGGCCACCAGCCAGTGCCAGTCCACCGGTTGCTTGCCCAGCGTGGCGGCGGCGATGCCAGCGATCACTGCAGGTTCCGAGCGCATTTGCGTCGACAGCGGCTTCAGCTGGCCGTTGGAAGCGTGGACCATGCTGAACGAGTCTTCCACCGTGACTGCCTGCGGCCCGTCGGCCTGCAGGTCGATGTCGGTGCGGCCCAGGCACGGCAGGATCAGTGCCTGCTTGCCATGGACCAGGTGGCTACGGTTGAGCTTGGTGCTGATGTGCACGGTCAGCTCGCAGTTGCGCAGCGCCTGGGCGGTGCGCTCAGTGTCGGGTGTGGCTTGGGCGAAGTTGCCGCCCAAGCCGATGAAAACCTTGGCCCGGCCATCGAGCATCGCGTGAATGGCTTCGACGGTGTTATGGCCATTGCGCCGCGGCACGGGGAAGCCAAAGCGCTTTTCGATGGCATCCAGCAGCGCCTCTGGCGGGCGCTCGTTGATGCCCATGGTGCGGTCACCCTGCACGTTGCTGTGGCCACGCACCGGGCACAGGCCGGCGCCGGGCACGCCGATGTTGCCACGCAGCATCTGCAGGTTGACGATTTCCTGAATGGTCGGCACCGAATGACGGTGTTGGGTGATGCCCATCGCCCAGCACATGATCACCCGCTTGCCGCGGCAGTACATGCGCGCGGCCAGTTCGATATCGGCCAAGGTCAGGCCGGACTGTGCCTGGATGTGCGACCACGGCGTGGCGTCCACCACGGCCAGGTACTCGTCGACGCCATGGCCATGTTCGGCGATGAAGGCGTGGTCGAACACGGCCGGTTCGCCGTTGGCCTGGGCTTCGCGTTCCCATTGCAGGGCGAACTTGGCCATGCCACGCAGCATCGCCATGTCGCCACCCAGGGCCGGGCGGAAGAAGGCGGTGTTGGTCGGACGGTCACTGTTGGTCAGCATTTCCAGTGGGTTCTGGGGGTGCTGGAAGCGCTCCAGACCACGCTCCTTGAGCGGGTTGATGCACACCACCTGGGCGCCACGTTTTACCGCATCGCGCAGTGGGTCGAGCATGCGCGGGTGATTGGTGCCGGGGTTCTGGCCCCAGACAAAAATAGAGTCGGCGTGCTCGAAGTCGTCGAAGGTGACTGTACCCTTGCCGACCCCGACGCTTTGCCCCAATGCCACGCCGCTGGCCTCATGGCACATGTTCGAGCAGTCAGGGAAGTTATTGGTGCCGTAGGCGCGCACGAACAGTTGGTACAGGTACGCCGCTTCGTTGCTGGCACGTCCCGAGGTATAGAATTCGGCCTGGTCAGGGTTGGCCAGCTTGTTCAGTTCGCGGGCAATCAGGGCGAAGGCGGCATCCCAGCTGATCGGCAGGTAACGGTCGCTGGGTGAGTCGTAGACCATCGGTTCGGTCAGGCGCCCTTGGTACTCCAACCAGTAGTCGCTCTGCTGCAGCAGCGAGGTGACGCTGTAACGGGCGAAGAAGGCTGCATCGACACGGCGCTTGGTAGCTTCCCAGTTCACCGCCTTGGCGCCGTTCTCGCAGAACTTGACCATGCCGCTTTCCGGCGAATCCCCCCAGGCGCAGCCGGGGCAGTCGAAGCCGCCGTTCTGGTTGGTCTTGAGCAGGGCGCGAATGTTCTTCAGCGCGTTATCGCTGCCGACCCATGCCTTGGCCACGCTACGCAGTGCGCCCCAACCGCCGGCGGGACCGTGGTAGGGCTTGTAGCGAGGAGGGGAGGCTGGGGCGTTGTCCGGAAGATGTTGGTACGAGGTCACGACTGTAACGACTCCGCCGCTGGGCTGTAGACCCGCGGTGCGCTGTGCTTGGGCAAATGGATAAGGTTGAGGTTGTGCTTGCGTGCCCATTGCAGGGCAAGGCCGGTGGGCGCTGACAGGCTGACCAGGGTCTGGATGCCGGCACGCAGTACTTTCTGGATCAGCTCCAGGCTGCAGCGGCTGGTGACGATGGCCAAGCCACCCTGGCTGTCGATGCGTTGCCGCAGCAGGGCTCCGATCAGTTTGTCGAGGGCGTTGTGCCGGCCGATGTCTTCGCGGCCGAGCAGCAGTTCACCTTGGCGGTCCATGAACAGTGCTGCATGTACGGCGCCGCAATGCTGGCCCAGTGGCTGGAAGGCGTCGATGCGCTCGCGCAGGCCGACCAGCCACTGGGCCGGGGGCAGGGGCGCACCCGGCAACACGGCCAGATCCGGCAGCGCCTGCTCCAGCGCCTCGACCCCACACAGGCCGCAACCACTGGTGCCGGCCAGTTGGCGACGCTGGTTTTTCAGGTTCCAGAACGCCCGGCTGGAGATTTCCAGGTCGGCGTACATTGCCGAGCCGCTGCCGGAGAGCTTGAGGTCGTAGATTTCTGCGGTGCCTTCGACAATGCCGCTGCCGACGCTGAAACCGACCGCGAAGTCTTCCAGATCGGTAGGACTGACCAGCATCACCGCCTGGTTGAGGCCGTTATAGACAATGGCCAGGGCCACTTCCTCGGCCAGCGGGGTGCTGTCGCGTTTGGCGTCGCTGAGCTGGACGTAATCGTAGGTGTTGCTGGCGGCGGGCATGGACAAGGGCGATGAGGCCGCGCAGACCGGAGGCTTGCTGTTCATCGGGGCGCTGAATACCGGCGGCTTTCTGATAGCACAAGCCTAGGCGTGCGGGCCGGCGGCGTCTAATCGCTAGGGTCTATGCCTTGATAGACCGCGTCGATTGGTCGCGCAGGGCGGGAGTGGTAAAGCTGGCCTAGACTCTTGTGTCCAAGGTTTCGTCAACAAGGAGAGCGCAATGAGCCTGTTCAGTTTCGTGAAGGAAGCCGGCGAGAAGTTGATCGACCTGCTGACCCCTGGCAACGCCAATGCCGAGGAGCAGCTTAAGAAACACGTGGAAGCTGTCGGCCTGGGCAACCCCAACATCACGGCCACTGTAGAAGGAGACAAGATCATCCTCAAGGGTGAAGTGGCCAGCCAGGAAGAGAAGGAGAAGATCATCCTGGCGGCGGGCAACATCAGCGGCGTGGCCAGTGTCGAGGACCAGATCACCGTGACCGGGCCGGTAGTCCAGGCGGCAAGGTTCGTCACTGTGAAATCGGGCGACACACTTTCAGCCATTGCCGTGGTCGTGTATGGCAGTGCCAACCAGTACAACAAGATTTTCGAGGCCAACAAGCCGATGCTCAAGCACCCGGACAAGATCTATCCGGGGCAGGTGCTGCGTATACCTGACTGATCGCTGAAGTCTGTGCCGGCCTCTTCGCGGGCATGCTCGCTCCCACAGGTTGAGCGCCCTCTCACGGCTGGCGCAGTATCTGTAGGAGCGGGTTCACCCGCGAAGAGGGCCTCATAGGCCTACCAGTAACTCCCGGTAATCCTCGACCGCCGCAAACTCTTCAGTATCCCGCGGCCCTGCTTTGCTATCTGGCTGGCGCACCGCCAGCAAGTGCCCCACACCAAACCGCCGTGCACTGCGCAGAATCGCCAGCGTGTCATCAATGAACAGGCTGCGTTCTGGTTCGAAGCCGATATCCGCCTGCAGGGCATCCCAAAACTGCGGGCTTTCCTTCGGGTAGCCATAGTCGTGCGAGCTGATCAGCCGCTCGAAGTACGGTGCCAGCTCCACCCGTTCCAGCTTCAGCGACAGCGAGTCACGGTGGGCATTGGTGATCATCACGACACGCTTGCCGGCCTGGCGAATCGCCGCCAGGAAGGTATCGGCATCCGGGCGCAGGGCAATCAGGTCGGCAATTTCCCGCTTCAGCTCGCGAATGGGCAGGCGTAGCTCGCGGCTCCAGAAGTCCAGGCAGTACCAGTTCAATGTGCCGGCATTGCGTTCGAACAGCGGTTGCAGCTCCATTTCGGCCATGGCCCGGCTAACACCGTGCAGCTCGGCATAGCGCTGGGGCAGGTGGTCCAGCCAGAAGCGGTTGTCGTAATGCAGGTCGAGCAGGGTGCCATCCATGTCCAGCAGGACGGTATCGATGGCAGACCAGGGAAGAACAGGCATGGGAAACTCTCGATCAGTCGGCAAGCCACGGTATAGTAACCCGTTCACGCCAAGGAGCCGCCCCATGCGCCAGAAACCCACCGTACTCAGCCGCGAAATTGTCGCCAGTAGCCGCCTGTTCCGCGTCGAAGCCGTACAGCTGCGCTTCAGCAATGGCGCCGAGCGCACCTATGAGCGCCTGGTGGGCCGGGGTAACGGCTACGGCGCGGTGATGATCGTGGCCATGCTCGATGCCGAGCACGCCGTGCTGGTGGAGGAATACTGCGGTGGCACGGATGAATACGAGCTGTCGTTGCCCAAGGGCCTGATCGAGCCGGGCGAAGACGTGCTGGCGGCAGCCGACCGGGAGCTCAAGGAAGAAGCCGGTTTTGGCGCACGCCAGCTGGAGCACCTGACGGAACTGTCGCTGTCGCCGGGCTACATGAGCCAGAAGATTCAGGTGGTGCTGGCCAGCGACCTGTACGAAGAGCGCCTGGAAGGCGACGAGCCCGAGCCGATGCGGGTCGACAAGGTCAACCTGCGTGAGTTGTCGGCCTTGGCCATGCATCCGCAGTTCACCGAGGGCCGCGCCCTGGCGGCGCTGTACCTGGCCCGTGACCTGCTGATTCAGCGGGGGCTGCTGGAGCTATGAACGACCTGCAACTGATGCACGAAGTGGTCAAGCTGGCGCTGACGGCAGGCGAGGCGATCCTGCCATTCTGGCGCGCCGATGTCGCGGTAACCAACAAGGCCGACGATTCGCCGGTTACCGCCGCCGACCTGGCCGCGCACCGGGTAATTGCCGATGGTCTGCTGGCGCTGGCGCCGCAGATTCCGGTGCTGTCCGAAGAGGACTGCAATATTGCGCTGGCCGAGCGGCAAAGCTGGAGCCGCTGGTGGCTGGTCGATCCGCTGGATGGCACCAAGGAATTCATTGCCGGCAGTGAAGAGTTCACGGTCAACATCGCCCTGATCGAGAACGGCGAGGTGGTGTTTGGCGTGGTGTCGATGCCCACCAATGGGCGCTGCTATTTTGGTGGGCGCGGCATGGGGGCCTGGCGTGCAGATGCCGGTGAGGCAGCCCAGCTGATCCAAGTTCGCAACGCACCCGCGCAGGGCGAGCGTTTTACCGTGGTGGCCAGCCGTCGGCATTCCAGCCCGGAGCAGGAAGCGCTGTTGGCCGGCCTTGGGGCTGCGGTGGGCGAGCTGGAGCTGGCCAATATCGGCAGCTCGTTGAAGTTCTGCCTGCTGGCCGAGGGCAGCGCAGACTGCTATCCGCGCCTGGCGCCGACTTCGCAGTGGGACACTGCTGCGGCGCAGGGTGTGGTGGAGGGGGCCGGTGGCGAAGTGATCGGGCTGGATGGCTTGCCGTTCCGGTATCCGCCACGCGAGTCGCTGCTCAATCCGCATTTCCTGGCATTGCCTGCCAATGCTGCATGGCGCCAGGCCTTCCTGAACCTCATCTAACTGCCTGGCACGATCCTGTGGGAGCGGCCTTGCGTCGCGACAGGGCCGCAAAGCGGCCCCGGCAATTCTGGCGGCGAAGCTGAAATCCTGGGGCCGCTTTGCGGCCCTGTCGCGACGCAAGGCCGCTCCCACAAAGGCCGCGTTAGTCGTACTAGCGGTGCAGAACGTACTGGCCGCTGAATTTCACTGCAGGCTCGTCACTTCCGGCATTGCTCACGGTGGTTTCCAACGTCAACCGCGCCCGCCCACGGCGCTGGTACAGGGTCAGGAACCGCTCCCAGGTTTTCTCGTCTGGCGCGGCACAACGCGCCACTGCCGTGCCGGTCACTGGCAACGGGTAGCTGATCTGCCCTTCCTGGATGACGATATGCCCGTCATCGATCCCCAGTTCACGCAGGCGCAGGTGCAGCCAGCCCCAACCCACCAGCACTGCTGCGCAGTACAGGCTGCCGCCGAACATGGTGCTTTTGTGGTTGACGTTGGCCGCCAGCGGCAGTTGCAGGCGCAGGGTGTGCTGCTGCCAATCGATCACTTCCAGGCCCATCTCGCGGGTCAGGGGGATGTCGCTGTGCAGTACGGACTGCAGGTACTGGCTATTGGTGCTCATTAACGGTTGTCCTCTTGATCGTCATGCCCGCCGCTGCCGCCGTCGAAGTTCAAGCCATGCTTGCGCAGCTTGTCATGCAGGGTTTTGCGGGGGATACCCAGTGCTTCGGCCAGGCTCCGCATGGAGCCGTGTGGCTGGGCCAGTTCGGCGGCGATCAGCGAACGTTCGAACTGCTCGACCTGTTCGCTGAGGTTGCCGCTGAGCATGGGCGCTGCCGGCGCTGCTGCCGAGGGTGCCTGGCCATCGAGTGCCAGTTCCAGGCCAAGGGCGAAACGCTCGGCGGCGTTCTGTAGCTCGCGGACGTTGCCTGGCCAGTCATGACGCAGCAGCAGGGCGCGTTGCGCGGGTTGCAGCGCATGCGGCGACAGGCCATGACGTTGGCTGGCAGCATCGGCGAAATGCTGGAACAACACCAATATGTCGTCGCCGCGTTCACGCAGTGGCGGAATACGCAGCGGCGCCACGTTCAGGCGGTAATACAGGTCCGCGCGGAAACGCCCTTGGTCGGCAGCCTGACGCAGGTCTTCCTTGGTGGCGGCTATGATGCGGATGTCCAGCGGGATCAACTGGTTGCCGCCCAGGCGTTCGACCACCCGCTCCTGCAGCATGCGCAGTAGCTTCACCTGTACATCCAGGCTCATGCTCTCGATTTCGTCGAGGAACAGCGTGCCGCCGTTGGCAAATTCGAACTTGCCGATACGGCGTTTCTGCGCGCCGGTGAACGCACCGGGCTCGTGGCCGAACAGTTCGCTTTCGACCACCGACTCGGCCAGCGCGCCGGCGTTGATCGCCACGAACGGCCCTTCGCTGCGGCTGGACAGGTCGTGCAGCGCGCGGGCCACCACCTCTTTGCCAGCGCCCGTCTCACCCAGAATCAACACGTCGGCGCGGGTGCCGGCCAAGGCGCCGATCTGCTCGCGCAGGCGCAGCATGGCCGGTGAATGGCCGACCAGGCGGGTTGCCAGTTGCTGGCGGTCGCTCAGTGCCAGGCGCAGGCTACGGTTGTCCAGCACCAGTCGGCGCAAGGCCAGGGCGCGGCGTACGCTGTCGAGCAGGGCGTCTGTGGCAAAGGGTTTTTCCAGGAAGTCATAAGCCCCGGCACGCATCGCCTGCACCGCCAGCGGCACATCGCCATGGCCGGTTATCAGCAGCACCGGCAGTTCGCTGTCGCGGCCGTGCAGTTGTTCCAGCAACTGCAGGCCATCGATGCCCGGCATGCGGATGTCGCTGACCACCACGCCTGGCCAGTCGGCCTCGATACGTTCGGCCAGGCCTTGGGCTTCGGGCAGGGCGACTACCTTGAGCCCGGCCAGGTCCAGGGTCTGGCTCAAGGCTTGGCGCAGGTGGGGGTCATCGTCGACCAGGATGACCTGGGCTCGGCTGTCGATCAGTGTCTCGGTGGTCATGCCGAGGGGTCCTCCGAATTGGGCAAAGTAGCGCCAGATGCGGCCACACGCAGCTGGAGGGTCAGCATTGCACCACCTTCCGGGTGGTTGGCCAGCAGCAGTTCACCGCCCAGGGCGCGCATCAGGCTTTCACAGATGGCCAGCCCCAGGCCCAAGCCCTGGGTACGGGTCTTGGTGGTGAAAAACGGCTCCTTGGCGTGCTCCAGGGCTTGGCGGCTGAAGCCGGGCCCGTTGTCACGGATGTACAGGTAGACGCAGTCATCACGCTGCTCGGCACTTAGCCACAGGCGGCGCGGGTTGGCTTTTTCGGTCAGGGCGTCGAGGGCATTGGCCAGCAGGTTGCTTAGCACCTGGCGCAGGCGCGTTTCGCCGGCCTGTACCCACAAGGTGGCTTCCGGCAGGTCGCGGATCAGCTCTACGGCCATCGCCCGGCGGCGCTTGGCAAGCAGCGCCAGGGCATCGTCCAGGGCCGGCTGCAGGGCAACGCTCTCCGGGGCATGGCGGTCACGACGGGCGAAGGCACGCAGGTGGGCAATGATCGAGGCCATGCGCCCGGTCAGCTCGCCGATCAGCTTGAGGTTGCCGCGGGCGTCTTCGGTACGTTGGTGGTCGAGCAGGATCTCGGCATTTTCTGCGTAGCTGCGGATGGCGGCCAGGGGCTGGTTCAACTCATGGCTGATACTGGCCGACATGGTGCCGAGCACCGACAGCTTGCCGGCCTGCACCAGTTCGTCCTGTGCGCGCACTGCCTCTTGCTGAGCGTTTTCGCGCTCCAGCACGGCATTTTTCAGGCGGGTATTCAGGCCTTCAAGGTCGGCGGTGCGTTCGGCCACGCGCTTTTCCAGTTCCTGGCGGCCACGGGCTTCGAAGTCGATGCGGTCGATGTAATGGCGCCGCCGTTGCATCACCAGGCCTGCCAGCAACATCAGTACCAGCAGCGTGCCGGCACCGATGGCCATTACCGTCTGCACCGAGCGATCAACCAGCGTGCGCGGGGCAAGGATGCTGACTTGCCAGCCAGTTTCCTTGATGTCGCGGGTCTGGGTGATCCAGGCCTGCGGGTTGAGAACCAGCGGCTGTGGGGCCTGGGTCGGATAGGGCTGGATGGCGATAATGGCCTGGCGCTCGGCGTCGGTCAGCGTGCGGGTAGCACGGAAGCGCCAGTCGGGCCGCGAAGTCAGGATGACCACGCCATTGTGATCGGTCAGCAACAGCTGCTCGGGCGTACGGCCCCACAGGGTTTCGGTGTGGTCGAGATCGACTTTGACCACCAGCACGCCGACGATCCGCTCGCGGTCCCGCACGGCCGCGGCAAAGAAGTAGCCGCGCTTGGCCGAGGTGGTGCCTTGGCCGAAGAAACGGCCCAGGTGGCCAGCCATGGCTTCGTTGAAGTAGGGGCGGAAGGCGAAGTTTCGGCCGACGAAGCTGTCGTGCTTGTCCCAGTTCGAGGCGGCCAAGGTGTTGCCGCTGACGTCCATCAGGTACATCACCTCGGCACCGGTCTGCTGCACGATGTCCTTGAGCAGGCGGTTGGCGTTGGTCACCGCTTCCAGGCGGAAAGGGTCGGCCAGCACGCCACGCAGCGCCGGCAAGTCGCCGAGAATTTGCGGCAAGGTCTCGTAGCGGTGCAGGGTGCCGAGCAGGTTGGCCACATACAGGTCGAGGGTCTGGCGGTTCTGCGAGGCCAGTTCTTCCTGGTAATAGCGTTCGGCCAAGTGATGCAGGGGCCACAGTAATGGGGCCAAGATCAGCGCCAGCAGGGCCAGGCTGCGCCAGCGGGGACGGCGTGGGGGCGTGGGCTTTGCAATCATCAGGTAAATGCGCCAGAAAAGTCTGACGCAATTATGCGCTAGTTAAGGCAGCAGTTCCGCCTCTGCCAATGGCAGGCCCACCTTGTCCTTGTCCGACAACAGCGGAGGCTGCTGCAGCCCCCAGTCGATGGCCAGTTGCGGGTCATCCCAGCGGATGCAGCGGTCGGCGCCCGGGTTGTAGTAGTCGGTGGTCTTGTAGAGGAACTCGGCCGATTCACTCATCACCGCAAACCCGTGGGCGAAGCCAGGCGGAATCCACAGCTGGCGAAGGTTGTCGGCCGACAGGTGCACCGCGACCCATTTGCCGAATGTTGGCGAGCTTTTGCGCACGTCCACAGCGATATCGCGGATCTCCCCGTGCACCACGCGTACCAGCTTGCCCTGGGTGTTTGCCACCTGGTAGTGCAGCCCACGGAGCACGCCCTTGATGGAACGCGAGTGGTTGTCCTGAACGAACTCCACGTTCACGCCGGTTTGCTGTGAGAACTCACGGGCGTTGAATGCCTCGAAGAAAAAACCACGGCTGTCAGCGAACACCTTTGGCTCGATGATCAGTACTTCAGGGATTGCTGTAGGGATGATGTTCATAGCGGCTCGCTGGTCCGTCGTTCAAGTATTGACACTAGTCGGCCTTGCCGAAAATTTCCGCGCGTAGCTGTAACAGGATGCATAAGGTGTGGCTATGGTGGACGGCAGGCCGTTCCTTTCAACAGACCAGCTCTGATATGTGTCGATTGTTATCGATTTAAATTCGCCGAGTGGCGCGGCATTCTTCGATTTTCAGGCTTCAATTATCGATATATATCGGTTATAAATTGACAAACGCCCCAGCACACCCGGCTCAGGGCCATCACAGAGGTCACCCATGAAAACCCTCAATTCCACGCCCCGTGCCGATGGTTTCCACATGCCCGCCGAGTGGGCCCCGCAGACTCAGGTGTGGATGGTCTGGCCGGAGCGCCCGGACAACTGGCGCCTGGGCGGCAAGCCGGCGCAGGCTGCCCACGTAACCCTGGCCAAAGCCATTGCCCGTTTCGAACCTGTGACCGTCGCGGCCTCCGCCGGCCAGTACGAAAACGCCCGGCGCCAACTCGACCAGCCGAACATTCGTGTGGTTGAAATCAGCAACGACGATGCCTGGGTGCGTGATACAGGCCCGACCTTTGTCATCGACGGCCATGGCGAAGTGCGCGGTGTCGATTGGGGCTTCAATGCCTGGGGCGGCTTCGACGGCGGCCTGTACGCACCCTGGAACCGCGACGAGGAACTGGCCGCCAAGGTGCTGGAAATGGAGCGCTGCCAGCGCTACCAGACCGAAGGTTTTGTGCTTGAAGGTGGTTCGATCCACGTAGACGGTGAAGGCACCGTGATCACCACTGAGGAATGCCTGCTCAACCGCAACCGCAACCCGCACCTGAGCCGCGAGCAGATCGAAGCGGTGCTGCGCGATCACTTGGCGGTCGACACCGTGGTATGGCTGCCTGATGGCTTGTTCAACGACGAAACCGACGGCCACGTCGACAACTTCTGCTGTTACGTGCGCCCGGGCGAAGTGTTACTGGCCTGGACCGATGATTCCAACGACCCCAACTATGCGCGCTGCCACGCGGCCATGGATGTGCTGAAGAACACCCGCGACGCCAAGGGCCGCGAGTTCATCGTGCACAAGATGCCGATCCCGGGCCCGCTGTTCGCCACCGCCGAAGAGTGCGCCGGTGTCGACCAGGTCGCCGGCAGCCAGGAGCGTGACCCGTCGGTGCGCCTGGCGGGTTCGTACGTGAACTTCCTGATTGTTAACGGTGGCATCATTGCCCCAAGCTTCGACGACCCGGCAGATGCCGAAGCCAGAGCGATCCTGGCAAGGATCTTCCCCGACCATGAGGTGGTGATGATCCCGGGCCGCGAGCTGCTCTTGGGGGGCGGCAACATCCACTGCCTGACCCAACAGCAGCCGGCGCCGGTCAAGCGCTGAGCGCGTGATGAATAAAGAGGCCCGTCATGTGACGGGCCTCTTTTTTGCGCGGGCGACGCCCGGAGGCCCGAGCTGGCATACGTTTTGTATTGTTTTTCAAGCAGATAGCGAGATGGCACGGCCAGGCCGCGCCTCTGATCTGTAACAATACCTACGTAAATTAGCCGCTCACGGGCCAGGGAGTACGTGTGGACATGAACGCAGCAAGTGAGTCGGCTTTGCGCCCATCGGCAGTTGATCGCCAATCGCTCAGGCTTTTGGCGAAGCGGTTGAAACACCATGGAAGCATCAGGGTCAGGACGACCGACTCGACCGACCCACGACGTCTGCTTGCCGGGCGATACCCCCAAGGGTTGATCAGCGAAGCAGAGATGCAGGCGCTGATGGCGGTGTGGCACTGATTGATTGCACCTGTACCTGCCTCTTCGCAGGCATGCTCGCGAAGAGGCAGGTACAGGCAACTAAGATCAGAAACTGTAGCTACCCGTCACCACAAGGCTACGCGGATCGCCCACCTGGATCTGCGCCGCACTGGTCGCCGAGCTGTAGTAGGTCTTGTCAGCAATGTTGCTCAATGCCGCCCGCACATCCCAGTCATGGGTCCGATACCCCGCCAGTGCATCCCAACGGCCATACCCTGGCAATACCGTGGTGTTCTGGTTGTCCGCATAACGTTCGCCCACCAGTGTCAGCCCGGTTTCGGCGTACCACCCCAGTTCTGGCTTCCAGGTCACGAACAGGCTGCCATTGCGCTTGGCCACGTCATTGATGCGGTTGCCTTCCTGGCCGTTATTGTCCTTGACGATGATCGCATCCTGCAGGCCAATGCCGCCGCGTACATACCAGTTGCCGACGATGTTGCCGGTGGCAGTCAGCTCGATGCCGCGCGAACGCTGCATGCCGCTGAGCAAGATGATGTTTGGGTCGTTCGGGTCGCGGGTGCGGCGGTTGTAAAGTTCCAGCTCGTAGATGGCCAGGGTGGTGGTCAAACGCTGGTCGAGCCAGTCACTTTTCACCCCGATTTCCTTCTGCCGGGTCTGCTCCGGACGGGTGTCGTTGGTATTGCCCGGCGCCCCCGGGGTGATGCCGATCAAGCCTCCGCCCACCGGCGAGAAAGTCTTGCTCCACGAGGCGTAGAACGAATGGTCGCGCCATGGCGTGTAGACCACGCCCAGGCGTGGGCTGGTGCTGTTGCTGTCCTGCGGTTCGCGCAAGCCATCCTTGTTGGTGGTTTCCACTTCGAACTGGTCAAAGCGTACGCCGGCGAGAACCTGCCACTGATCGTTCAGGCGAATCTGGTCCTGCAGATAAACCCCGCGGCTGTCGACCACGGTGTGGTTGTTGCTCGATACCGCCAACGTACCATTGTGCGGCTGGCTGGGTTTGCCCAGGCCTGGCAGGTTCTGGCTGCCGGCGCTGTATAGCAGCGGGTCGCGCCGCTGGTTGCCGAATTCCAGGCCCAGCAGCAGCTTGTGTTCAAGGCCCAAGGTGTCGAAGTCGCCCTCGGCCTCCAGGTTGTTGAACAGGTTGCGGGTGTTCAGGTCCTGCTGCCAGCGTTGGCGGGTCAAGGTATTGGTGCCGGCGTTGTAGCCCGTGACATAGGTGTTGTCGAACTCGCTGTCGAGTTTGAACAGGCCCAGGGTGTGGCGCAGCTGCCAGGTTTCGTTCAACTGGTAGTTCAGGCGCGAGCGCAGCGATTGGGCGCGGTCGTCAATGTAGTCGCGATGGTCGCCGTAGGTGGCGCTGCGGCTGACGTCTGCCGGGCGGCCGTTGACACTCGGGATGCCCCGGTCTGGTGTGCGGTTGTAGCGGCTGTATTCGTACTGCACCAGCCAGTTCAGGTCGGGGGTGATCTGCCAGCTGATCGACGGGGCGAACAGTTGGCGGCTGCCGTCGACACCCTCGCGAAAGCTGTTGTTGTCCTGGTTGCCCATGTTCAGGCGTAGGCTGACCGTGTCGCTGGGGTCGGCGCTGAGGTCGGCATACAGGCTGCGCAGGTCTTCGCTGCCGGCCTGCGCTTCGATGGTCGAGCGGCGACCCGGCTCTGGTGCCTTGCTGACCCTGTTGACGATGCCGCCCTGGCTGCCACGGCCATACAGCACCGCCGCAGGCCCCTTCAGCACTTCGACCCGCTCGATGTTGTGCAGGTCGCGGATGTATTGGCTGTCGTCGCGGATACCGTCCAGATAAAAGTCGTTGCTGGCCTCGAAGCCGCGGATGCGTACGCTGTCAAAACGGGTGTCGGCGCCGCTGCTGACGTTGGGAATACCCTCCAGCGCCTTGCCCAGCGTGTTGCTGCCGTAATCCAGCACATTGGCGGTTTTCACCGTATCGATGGCCTGCGGCACATAACGCACGGGCGTCGAGGTGCGGGTTGCAGTGCTTACCTCCTTGACCCGCGGGTTGTCCTTCTCGCGCTCGCTGTCGGCGGTTACCGACGACTCCGGCAGTGTGGTGGTGGCGGCGCTGGCCAGGCTAGCGCTGAACAGCAGCGACAGGCCGAGCGTCAGGGGTGAAAGGCGGCAGGGTACAAGCATGGGCACATCCGGGCGAGCAGTTGAAAATAAAGTGCGGATGGTAATGCTTGTTATTTGCTCTTGCTCGGGTATTCGTAAAGGGTTGTCTTTACATATGTGTCTGTTTGTAACTAACTCTACGGTCACGCTTTGCCTGCTTTCAGGAAATTGTCCGCTCGATCAAAAGGCAATTTCCTACACAAGATAAATTGCCCGCTGATAGCGCAAACCTGCATGGAAATGCACCAGACAGGGCGGTGATTTTGGTTATATCAACCTGCATTTCACGACTTTTTGACATTTGTAATCGCACACGGCTAGGATTCGGCCAACGCCTGCTGGCCAAGGTATTGGCCAAGCTGCTGCCAAGGGCCGCCGTAAACTTACCGGTCGGCCCGCCCGGCTGGATCCGCATAGCGTCGAACCTACGAAGGGGCGTTGGTTCCTGGCGTCATATTGCAGAGCGTTTTTGATTAAGAAATAAGGAAAACAACATGTTGAAAACCAGGATCAGCCTGGTCGCCCTGGCGATGATCGCCGCGACCCAGGCTCAGGCCAATGACCAGGCTGACAGCAAGGGCTTCATCGAGGACAGTCACGCCAACGTCCTTCTGCGCAACGCCTACATCAACCGTGACAAGAAGCATGGCACCGACGACCAGATCGAATGGGGCCAGGCGTTCATCGCCAACTTCTCCTCCGGTTTCACCCAAGGCACCGTTGGCGTCGGTGTTGACGCATTCGGCCTGTACGCCGTGCGCCTGGATGGCGGCAAAGGCCACAACGGTGGTGGCGGCGTCGACTTCTTCAAACCGCACGAAACCACCAATGCCGAAGGCAACGCCAGCTCGCCGCACAACCTGGCGCGTGGTGGTGCTGCTGTGAAGTTCCGCATTTCCAACACCGTGCTGAAGTACGGTGACCAGATGCCAGCACTGCCAGTGCTGCAGTACGACGATGCACGTCTGCTGCCAGAAAGCTTCACCGGCACCCTGATCACCTCCAAAGAGATCCAGGGCCTGGAACTGAACGCCGGCCGCTTCACCCAGGAAGCGCGCAAGAGCGCCGAGCGCCGTGATGGTGGTGGCCTGAAGTCGATCAACGTCTTAGGTGGCAGCTACAAGTTCACCGACAACTTCACCGCTTCGCTGTACACCGCCGACAACGAAGATGTGATGAAGAAGCACTACCTGGGCTTGAACTACGTCTTCCCGATCGCCAGCGACCAGTCCCTGACCCTGGACTTCAACGGCTACAAGTCGGACATCAACAACAAGTACGTAAAAGCCGCAGGCCTGAACGGCGACTCCAACACCATCTGGAGCCTTGCAGCCACCTACGCGTACGGTGCGCACTCGTTCACCCTCGCTCACCAGCGCAGCACCGGCAGCACTGGCTACAACTACGGCTTCTACCAGAACGCCGGCGGCGTGGGTGACGGTGGTTCCACCATCTACCTGGCCAACTCGTACTGGTCCGACTTCAACGCCGAAGACGAGCGCTCCTGGCAGCTGGGCTACGGCCTGGACTTCGGTGCCTATGGCATTCCGGGCCTGACCTACAAGCTGGCCTACGTGGTGGGTGACAACATCAACACCCGTAACGTCGCCAACCCGCAAGGCTTCGGCGAAGGTAAAGAGCGCGAGATCTTCAACCAGATCCGTTACGTGGTGCAGGACGGCCCGGCCAAGGACCTGTCGATCAAGCTGCGTAGCTCGTTCTTGCGTACCAACAACGCCGTGCAGCAGAACGGTTACAACGACGACGGCAACGAAGTCCGCGTATTCGTCGAGTACCCGATCAGCATCTTCTGATTCTGATCTGATGTATCGAACAGCCCCGGCCTATGCCGGGGCTGTCTCTTTTCGGCGAACGGTTACTGGTTGAGCCGGCGCTGGGCTTACGGTCTCCGGCGCAAAACTGTCGCTACGCGCCATCCGCCACATCCGCGCATAAAACTCGCTTTCGATCGAGCCACTGAGTAATTCGCCCGGCTCGAGGAATGTGTGCAAGTCCGAAAACAACCCGATTTCGCTGGGGCTGATGCGCCGTGCCAGGTGCTTGGGCTTGAGCTCCGAAGGGTGCTCCAGGCCTGCGGCAGCCAACATCTCGGCCAGTGCGTGCAGTGTGTTGCGGTGGAAGCTGGCCACCCGCTCGGCCTTGTCTGGCACCACCAGGGCGCGCTGGCGCAGAGGGTCTTGGGTCGCCACGCCGGTCGGGCACTTGTTGGTGTGGCAGCTCTGCGACTGAATGCAGCCAATGGCAAACATGAAGCCGCGTGCCGAGTTGACCCAGTCAGCGCCGATGGCCAATACGCTGGCAATGTCGAAGGCGCTGACGATCTTGCCCGCCGCACCAATGCGGATGCTGGAGCGCAGGTTCAGGCCGACCAACGTGTTGTGCACGAACATCAGGCCTTCGCGCATCGGCACGCCCATGTTGTCGCTGAACTCGCGAGGTGCCGCGCCGGTGCCGCCTTCCTTGCCATCGACAACGATGAAGTCAGGGGTGATGCCGGTGGCGAGCATGGCCTTGGCAATGCCCATGAATTCCCAAGGGTGGCCCAGGCAGAACTTGAAGCCCACGGGTTTGCCGCCCGAAAGCTCGCGCAGGCCGGCTACGAACTGCAGCAGCTCGACCGGCGTGCGGAAGGCGCTGTGCGCCGCCGGCGAGATGCAGTCCTCGCCTACACGTACGCCACGGGTCTCGGCAATTTCGGGGCTGACCTTGTGCCCCGGTAAAATGCCGCCGTGGCCAGGCTTGGCGCCCTGGCTGAGCTTGATCTCGATCATCTTCACCTGTGCCGAGCGGGCCTGTTCGGCGAAGCGCTGTGGGTCGAAACGACCGTCCTCGGTGCGGCAGCCGAAGTAGCCGCTGCCGATTTCCCAGATCAGGTCGCCGCCGTGTTCACGGTGGTATGGGCTGATACTGCCTTCGCCGGTGTCATGGGCAAACCGGCCCATGCGCGCGCCGCGGTTGAGCGCAGCGATGGCGTTGGCGCTGAGGGCGCCGAAACTCATCGCCGAGATGTTGAAGATCGAGGCCGAGTAGGGCACTCGGCATTGCGGCCCGCCGATGGCAATGCGGAACGACGCAGGGTCTGGCGTGGCCACCGGTAGCATGGAATGGCTGATGAATTCGAAACCAGGTTTGTAGGCGTCGTTGAGTGTGCCGAACGCTTTCTCGGCGCTTTCGTTCTTGGCGCGGGCGTAGACCAGCGAGCGTTGCGAGCGGGAGAACGGCAGCTTGTCGTCGTCACCTTCGATCAGGTACTGGCGGATTTCCGGGCGGATGGTTTCGATCAGGTAACGGATATTGCCCAGGATCGGGTAGTTGCGTCGCACCGCATGGTGGCTTTGACGCAGGTCATTCAGGCCGACCAGGCTGAGCAGCGCGGTGATCAGCGTTACCGGCCACAGCCAGGCATGCTGGGCCAGCAGGGGCAGGCTGGCGAAGGTGAAGGCAAGGCAGAGTACGAAGCAGGCGTAGCGGCTGGGAAGAGAGTGTTTCATGGGTCCATCGCAGGCAGGATGACCGGGCCTAGGATAGGCAAACGCAGGGGACGGAAAACCTGGGTAATCGGTAAAAGACTGTTACCTGATTGCGAATTCCCAGGTCTGCGCAGCCCTATTTTGTGGGAGCGGCCTTGTGTCGCGATGGGCTGCGCAGCAGCCCCAGATATTGGTGTCACGGCACTAATCGTCGGGGCTGCTGCGCAGCCCATCGCGACACAAGGCCGCTTCCACAGAAGATCGCGTTAGCCTGGCAGCAGTATGCTGACCCGCAACCCACCGCTCTCACGGTTCGACAGCATCAGCTCACCCCCATGGCTGGTGGCGATCCGCTGGGCAATGCTCAACCCCAACCCATATCCGCCGGACGCCTGGTTACGCGACCCGTCACCGCGCACGAAGGGGTCGGTAATGGTCGCCAGCAGGCCCGGGGCAATCCCTGGCCCGCAGTCGTCGATATGGATCAATACACCTGTGGTGGCCCGTTCCAACGTGACCGAAATGTTCTTGGCGTAGCGCAACGCGTTGACCAACAAGTTTTGCAGGCAGCGCTGCAACAGCAAGGCATCTACCCGCAAGTTGCCCGCCTTGCCGTGGACCGGAAGTGGTTCTGCGGCAGTGGCCAGGTCCGCACACTGGCGCGCAACCAATCGGTCCAGGTCCACCTGCTGCAAATTCTGCTGCTCTCCGGCACGCAGGTAATCCAGAACCTGACCGATCATATCGTCCATCTGCTTGATGTTCTGCCGCAGGCGCTGGCGGTGTTCGTCATCGGGTAATCGCTCCAGACGCAGGCGCATGCGGGTCAGTGGGGTGCGCAGGTCATGAGACACGGCGGCCAGGAAGTAGGCCTTGTCATTGACCATGGCAATCAGCCGCTGCTGCATCGCGTTGAATGCCTGCGCCGCCTGGCGCACTTCCTCCGGGCCATCCAGTGCCAGGGGTGGCTGCTCGAGGTTGCTGCCCAGGCCGCGTGCGGCATCGGCCAGGCGCCGCAACGGGCGCAGGCACAGGCGCACGGCAACCAGGCATACCAGCAGCACCGCGACGATGCGCAGCGCATACACCCGCAGCAGGTAATCGCTGATCAGCACCCAGGCCGACTCGCCGCTCCAGCCCTGCAGTTCCTGGCCCGCAACGGTCAGCCAGTGGCCATCGGCCAGCGGCACCGCGAACTGGATATGCGCCTGGGCCGTGCGCAGGCCGAACAGGCTGCGCCAGACGATCGGCTGGCCCAGTTCGTCGGTGAGTTGCACGTTCATCAGGCGCACGTCCTGGGCATGCCCCAGCTCGTACTTCAGGGCCTGCTGCAACAACAGCTCGACCCGCCTGTGCCCGCGGCGCTCGTCATGCTCTTGCGCAGGCGGGCTTTCGACGCAGTGAAGCTGGTAGTGGGCTG
The DNA here is from genome assembly GCF_001753955.1 of Pseudomonas sp. NBRC 111139. Taxonomy (NCBI): domain Bacteria; kingdom Pseudomonadati; phylum Pseudomonadota; class Gammaproteobacteria; order Pseudomonadales; family Pseudomonadaceae; genus Pseudomonas; species Pseudomonas sp. NBRC 111139. Next base: position 3,406 of record NZ_BCBP01000030.1, on the reverse strand, counting down.
GCGCCTGCAGCGTACCGCCGTGGCAGTCGGCCTGGGTAATCAGGGGTGCGCTGCGTGCAGCAACCAGTCGCACGGGCACCTCTAGCGCCTGAGCGAAACGCACATCGAACCAGATGCTGCTCGACATCAACTGGATCACCAGCGTGCCACTGACCATGATCAGCAGCAGCTGACCAAACAAGGTGCGAGGCCATAGCCGGTGAAACCAGCGCATGTCAGGCGCCGGCCGCGAGGGGGGCGAGACTCAGCAGGTAGCCTTCGTTGCGGATGGTCAGGATTTGCGCGGTCCCCGCCGGCGCCCGGCGCAGCTGCTGGCGCAGGCGGCTGACACACATGTCCACCGAACGGTCGTCGGGCAGGTGGTCGCGGCCGAACGCGCTGCGGGTCAGTTGGTCACGGGAGACCACACGGTTGTTGGCTTCCAGCAGTTCGCGCAGCACGCGGTAGTCGGAGCGCGGCAGGGTCAGGGTCTCGCCATCCGGGCGGGTGAGCAGGCGCTTGACGTGTTCCAGGCGAAAGCCTGCGAACAGCTGGGCGTCCACCATAGGTTCTTCGGCAGAGGTGCCCAGGCGTTGCGGACGACGCAGTACGGCTTTGATCCGGGCGATCAGTTCGCGTGGTTCGAAGGGCTTGGCCAGATAGTCGTCGGCGCCTACTTCCAGACCGATGATGCGGTCCAGCGTGCTGCCCTTGGCTGACAGCATGATCACTGCCAACCCAGGTGTGGCCTGCAACTGCCTGCACAGGCTAAGGCCGTCCTCACCCGGCAGCATCAGGTCGAGCACCACCAGCTCCACTTTGTGCCGAGCCAGCTGGTCACGCATCTGTTGACCGTCGGCTGCCGCCAGCACGCTGTAGCCGGCATCGGTCAGGTAATCACAAAGAAGTTCGCGGATCTCGTCGTCATCATCGACAACCAGCAGGGTCGTGCTCATGCAGAAAAACACCTGTTAGGTGAGGGCCGGCGGCGCTCGTTACGTTCAATTACATCCCCGTACATGTCGGGTCTGGAGCCCGGAGGGCTGATCCCTAGAATCCTAACAAAAAATCATCTGCAAATACGAAGCCTTCCCAAATGAATCCCCAAAGCATCACGCCAGTGTTCACCCCCTTCAGTCAAAGCGGCAATTGCCTCAAGCCGCTGGCCTTCTGCGTCGCCGTCGCCATCAGCGGTGGTGCAGTGGCTGCCGACGGCAAACCCCTTGAACTCGACGCCACACAGATCGAAGACAGCGCAGTACTGCCTGCCGACGATGCCGGCCAGTTGGGCTACACGGTCGAGAGCACCCGCAGCTCCACTGGCCTGGCACTGACGCCACGGCAGACACCGCAATCGGTTACCACCATCACGCGCCAGCAGATGGATGACCGCGACATCCATACCATCGAGCAGGCATTGGAAACCGCCCCAGGCGTAACGGCCAACAAGTCCGAGGTGGGTGGGCGCACCGACTACCGCGCGCGTGGTTACTCGATCAGCAACTGGAAGGTTGATGGCCTGCAGACCCAGGGCGGCTCCGATTTCAGTGGCAGCGGCAATGCGCTGAACATGGACCTGTACGAACGCATCGACATCGTGCGCGGCGCCAACGGCCTGCTGGGCGGCACCGGCGACCCCTCGGCCACCGTCAACCTGATCCGCAAGGCACCGACCAAAACCTTCGGCGGCAGCGCTTATGCCACTTATGGCAGCTGGGACAAGCGTCGTCTGGGGGCGGACTTGAACCTGCCGCTGTCCGAAGATGGCCGCCTGCGTTCGCGCTTCGTGATGACCCAGCAGGATGCCAACTCCTTCCGCGACAACCAGTCCGAACGTTCCCGCGCCGCGTTGGCCAATTTCGAGTTCGACCTGGACGACGCCACTACCTTGGGCGCCGGTTACCAGTATGAATACAACAAGGTCGTGGGTGGCGGCTGGGGCGCGAACATCCCGATCTGGTACCGCGACGGCAGCAAGACCGACTTGCCGCGCAGCACCAACGTGGTGCCCAGCTGGAGCTTTGGCGAGTACACCACCCGCACTGCGTTCGGTTCGCTCGAGCACCGCTTCGACAACGACTGGACCCTGGACCTGAAAGCCGCCCAAGCCACCACCGAAGCCCTGAACCATCGCGGCCTTGCCAAGGTGAACTCAGCTGGGCGCGGCAGCTATGGTGGCTATTGGGACCAGGACGGTAGCGGCGCCGTACTGAATGGTTTGCACAGCTCCAGCGACACCACCCAGCAGTCGGCGCAGATCGACCTGTCTGGCCCGTTCCAGCTGTTCGGCCGCACCCACCAGGCGATGGTCGGCTACAACGACAGCCGCACCGTCGGCTGGTCGCCTCAGTACACCTGCACCATGGTCGGCGACGGCATGACCAGCGCGCCTGCACTGGGTTGCCAGTTCCGCGCCAACAACGGCTTCCCGGTCACCGACTGGCACAATGGCGTGGATGACGACTACGACCTCATCGCCTCGCGCACCGGCCTTCACAGCAAGACCACCACCCGTCTGCAGGGCATGTACGCCGCCACCCGCCTGAGCATCACCGACCCGTTGTCGGTGATCGTTGGCGTGCGCACCAGCAACTATTCCTCGGTCACCCGCAGCGTGGCTGGCGAGCGCAGCAGCCAGGAAGAAAACGGCATCGTCACCCCCTACCTGGGCGCGGTGTATGACCTCAACGACAACTACTCGGTGTATGCCAGCTACACCGATATCTTCACGCCGCAAACCTCTGAAACCAGCAGCGGCAGCAAGGTCGAGCCGATTCGTGGGCAAAGCTACGAGACCGGTATCAAGGGTGAGTGGTTCGATGGCCGCCTGAACGCCTCGGCGGCCTACTTCCGCACCAAGCAGGAAAACAAGGCCGTGCTGGACGGCGACCTGACCACCCCGACCGGCGGCAGCGCCTACAAGGCCGGCTCCGGGCAGGAAACCGACGGTATCGACCTGGAAGTCGCAGGCGCCCTGACCCCCAACTGGAACGTCTACGCCGGTTACACCTACCTGCACTTCCGCCGCGTCGACAGCGACGGCCGCAGCGACCCGTCGCACCTGTTCAAGGCCTCCACCACCTACCGCCTGAGCGGCCCGCTCGACCGCCTGACCCTGGGCGCCGGCGTGACTGCGCAGACCAACATCCGCGCCATCTCCAGCCCGGCTGGCCAGCCTACGAACGGTGTGAGCAATGGTGCCACTGACGTGAACTGGTCCGGTTATGCCATCTGGAATGCCATGGCCAAGTACCAGCTCACCGACAACACCAGTGTCAGCCTCAACGCCAACAACCTGTTCGACAAGCACTACTACAGCCAGTACGGGTTCTATGCCGGGGCGATTTATGGCGACCCGCGTAACCTGTCGTTGACGGTAAGCACCGCGTTCTGATCAAGCCCTTCCACAAGGCCTGGCGCTGGTTCT